>CALFBU010000082.1 GCA_937951455.1 uncultured Rhizobiaceae group bacterium | reverse complement strand
TAAGGAAAAATGCCAAGCACCGCATCACCAATAAAATCCAATATTTCGCCACCATTATCGATAATCGGTTGAGCGGTCGCCGAAAAATATGAATTGAGCAGATTAAAATAGTCCACTGGTGGCATGGTTTCAGCCAGACGTGTAGAATCTCTCAAATCCGAATACCAGATAACAGCATTAGTTGTTTGCCCATCACCTCGCCTGATCTGCCCATCCAAAACGCTGCCGCCTGCACGAGACCCCAAATATGTATGAGCAATATTACTGGAAATGCGCGCCTGTATCATTACCTTACAAGCAACAGCGAAGCGTCTTTGAATTTTTTGCAAGGCAAGCAAATCATCATCTGAAAACCCATTGGGAGCATTGGTTGTCCAAGTCACCATGATGCCACTGTCATTGCCACCCTCGCGAGTTCTAAACGAAGTGCCTTCCAGATCAGTGCTCATGGCAATAAAATCGGTAAAACCCTTTTGTTCAAGCCCTTCGAGCAACTCGAAATCAAGTAGTTTATTATGCCCTGTAAGTTCTCTTCGAATGATATCTAAATCATGATCAATTAAATACTTAAGAGGGCTTTTATTCCAATCATCCGAAGCCTCGTCCTGATGCACAAACTGATCAAGCACAGCTTTGCTGCCCTTATCCCAAGATACGGTCTCTGCCTGAAACAAAGGGTGTAATGTTGGCCAGAACAATCGCGCTCTGATAATCGGTATGCCAACACTGGAAATACGCATGCAAAGTGTGTCAAACAATTCCGTTATATCGGAATCACCTAGCGCTTCATCTATAAGCCATTCGCGTATTGGAGATATTAAAGCTTCATGGCTCATGGTTGGCATCCTGTGTTATGTGTGCATTTATACACATACTTTCTATCAGGAAATAGTTACACGCTTAACAAATTCAATCAAAATTCTTTTCAGCACCAGATATCATGCTATCGTTGTAACAGGGTTAAACATACCAAGAGTTAAACTTTTGGAACAAACAAGAAGAAGTTTATGGAGAGAAGTCTCTTAAAATACATCTGGGGGCATTCAAGACGTGACCAACTATGGATGTTGGTAGTTATTCTTGCATCAATGCCAACGTACTTCTTGAGTCTGGAACTTCCAAAACGCATCGTCAACAACCCCATACAGGGTGTGGGTTTTGAAACACCCGGGGCAACAAGCAACTTTCTTGAAACTTACCTGCCCTTTGGTGAAGCAATTTTTGGGCAACCGGTATTGCTCTTTTCCGGCTTTGAGATGGAAAGGATTGGCTTTCTCTTCGCACTATCAGCAACCTTTCTCGCGCTCGTTGTGGCTAATGGCCTTTTTAAACTTTACATAAATACCTACAAAGGCCGCATGGGAGAGCGCATATTACGCCGTATGCGTTATGAGCTTTTTGATCGCGTTATGCGATATCCTCTTTCGCGTTTTCGTCGCACAAAGGCGTCGGAAGTTGCCAGCATGATTAAAGATGAAGTCGAGCCAATGGGTGAATACATTGGCGACGCCTTTACTCAGCCTTTGTTTCTTGGGGGACAAGCGCTTGTCGCTCTTCTTTTTATTTTCTTACAGAATTTCTGGCTTGGCGTCGCAACGTTTTTTGTCGTCGCTTTTCAAGCCTGGCTGATACCACTACTTAGAAAACGCCTAATAGAATTGCAAAGACAACGACAGATAGCAGCACGAAAATTCGCCGGTCGCCTCGGTGAGATTGTTGAAGGCATACAAGAAGCCCACACCAACGACACAACGAATTATCACCGCTCAGAAATTACCAACATACTAAGCAATTTATTTTTTATACGTTTTGAACTTTTCCAGCGTAAGTTCATGGTAAAGTTTATCAATAACTTCCTGATCCAGTTTCTGGCTTTCTTCTTTTATGCCGTTGGTGGCTATCTTGCGATAAAAGGCACGCTAGACATCGGCCAGTTGATTGGCGTTATCGTAGCTTATAAGGACTTGCCCGCACCGGTCAGAGGGCTAATCGACCAAGATCAAAAACGCTTAACTGTAGAGGTACGATACGCACAAATCATTGAGCAGTTTGATGGCATGAATTTGCGCGAGGCCAAATATCAAGAACTACCAAAAGGCGAAATTCCGCACATCACTAAAGGCTATGAAATTAGCAGGCTTTCCGTCATCGATGATACGGGTTCAAAACTAATTGAAAACGCTTCAACAGATATTAAAGTAAATGAGAAAATTGCTGTTGTAGGAGACTTCAACAGCGGCGCGTCAAACTTTGCTGAAGTGATCGCAGGCGTTATAAAACCAACCAACGGCAGAATTTTGATGGATGATATTTCTATCGAAGAGCAACCTGAATATCTTATGGGCAGAAGGATTGGTTACATCGATGGGAGCACATATTTTCCCCAAAGCACAATCCTGGATGTACTCACCTATGTTTTGAAAAATCAGCCTGTTGGAAGCGATACCAAAACAAACAAAAACAGTTTGGAAACTTTGGAGACGAAACGCTCAGGCAATTTTGAGCATGATTTCCAGGATAAGTGGCTAGATTACAAACGTCTTGGATTTAATAATGACGAAGAGTTAATAGCCCACGTCAGAGAAATTTTAATTAGCATCAACATGGAAAACGACATACGTGCCTTGGGTTTGCGTGGCACAATCGACCCTGTTAGCCATGCTGATCTTGCACGTGAGCTGGTAGAAGCCAGAAAGAAATTTAGAGAACGCCTCGACAAACTCGGCTTCGCTGATTTCGTAGAGCCTTTCGACCCAGAGCTTTACAACAATCAAGCTTCAGTTGGTGAAAACCTTCTATTTGGCACTGCAGTTGACGATGAATTCAGACTGGAAAATCTGCCAGAAAATGAATTGGTCATAAAGGTTCTGAAAAAAGAGAATCTAGAAGCGACCCTTTATGAAATGGGCAAAAATGTCGCCGCAACAACCATTGAATTGTTTGGTGACTTGAACCCTGAAGATCCGTTCTTTGATCAATTGACTTATATGAGCTCAGATG
>CALFBU010000081.1 GCA_937951455.1 uncultured Rhizobiaceae group bacterium | reverse complement strand
CACGTTCCAGTTTTTCCTTGGCTTGTTCACGGCCAAGATTTTCGCGGATTGCGATGAATTCCATTTCCGGTGTGATGATGCCGGCACGCGCGTAAGCCAGTTGTGTTACGGTCTTGCCGTCTTTGGCAACGAGTGGCTTGTTGCGGATTGGGAATTCCTGAACAAGCTTGTCGCCCTTGGCAAAGCCGTTGTCTTCCGGTTTTACATGGCGGCCTTCGTATTGTTCCAGGTCTTCGCTTTTATCAAGCCATTTTGAACGAATGCGCTCGATGCCTTTTGAAACATCAATTTCAACATTGGGGTCAGAGTATGGGCCGGACGAATCGTAAACGGTTACCGCAGGTTCGCCAGCGGTCGGGTGCAGTTCGATTTGGCGCATGGGCACGCTGACTTCCGGGTGCAGTTTGCCCTTGATATAGATTTTGCGCGATGCAGGTAGCGGGCCTGAGGTAACGGTTGGTGTGATTGCATTCATTGTTAGGTTCCTTGTTTTAACAAAGACCCCGTCAATATTGTGAAGGATGCGGAATGAGACTCTATGTTCTATGAGCCCGATACGTTGAGTGCTTCCTACGCCAGTATTAGCTGGGTCAGGTTCTAAGGGTCACCGCGCCGTGCTGGAAGCACTTATCGATATCTCAGTTTCTTCAGGCGAAACACCCCCGACGCTCTGACTATAGTTTTGTGTTATGAAGTGAGTCAATTGGATTTGAAGTTTTCCATTCACTTTTCAGTTGAGCAGGAAAGACCGCCACGTCATGATATTTCTTCATCCTTAACCAAATTCGATGTATTCTTTGTCCAATACGGAGAATCAGCTTGAAGCTAACCTTTTACAAATCGCTCATGCGCATCGCCTTTGTGGTGCTTGCGGGTTTGCTTGTTCAGGTTTCCGCAGCGCAGGATTTGTCTTCCCAGCGGGATAAAAACCTTGAAGAGCTGACAATTCTCCAATCGGAAATTTCCTTGAGTGAAAAGCGCAAGCAGGAACTTGCTTCCGAAATTGGCGCGCTGGAGAAAGATCGTGCGACGCTCAATCGTACCTTGATTGAGACGTCAACGAACTCTCGCAACATAGAAAAACGCATCACAAAAGCCGAAAATCGTCTATCACAATTGCGCGATGAGCAAGCGAATGTGCGGGTTTTTTTAAACAGCAAAAAAGCGCTTTTGATGGAAGTCTTGGGAGCTTTGCAACGCATGGGGCGCAATCCGCCGCCGGCACTGCTTGTAACACCTGAAGATGCGCTTTCATCCGTTCGTTCGGCGATTTTGCTGGGTTCGGTTGTTCCGGAAGTGCGATCTGAAACTGAAATCTTGCTAGGACAATTGCAGGACCTGGTGCGAATTTCAAACGACATTGAAACACAGCGTGCAGATTTGTCTGCAGAGCTTGTTTCGCTTGCAGGTGAGGAAGAAAAGCTGAATTTGCTTCTGATTGAAAAACGAAAGCTTGCAGGTGTTGCGCAGGAAAAATTGGCGCAGGAAAGCGCAAAAGCTGCGGAATTGGCGGCTCAAGCGACATCTTTAAACGGTTTGATCGCCAGTCTTGAAGCAGAAATTGAATCCGCGCAGCAAGCTGCAGAGGCCGCTCGTCTTGCAGAAATTGAGCGCAAGAAACAAGAAGAAGCTCGCATTGCCGCTGGACGACAGTTTGAGAAAAACGATGCCTTTTCTGATACCAGCCGTATTGCGCCTGCGATTAGTTTTGTCGCCGCCAAGGGCTTATTGCCCCTGCCTGTTGAAGGACCGCAATTGGCATCATTTGGTCAAAATGACGGTGCAGGAGATAAAACGCGTGGTATTTCGCTTGAAACCAGACAAAATGCTCGGGTTATTTCACCTGCAGACGCATGGGTGGTTTACGCAGGGCCATTTAGGTCTTACGGTCAACTCTTGATAATGAATGCAGGACAGGGTTATCATATTGTTATAGCTGGCATGGAGAAAATCAATGTTCAGCCTGGGCAATTTGTTTTGGTTGGAGAACCGATTGGAACAATGGGCGCTCAAAGAATAGCAAGTACAGGTTTGGTTGACGTCAACACAACAAAGCCTATTTTATATGTAGAATTCCGCAAGGATGGAAATTCAATCGATCCGACCCCATGGTGGTCGGGCAATAACAAGGAAAGAACTACCGATGGTTCGTAAATTTGGTCTTCTGCTGGCAGGTGCAGCAATTGGTGCAACAGCGGTGCTTACGGTCACAAGTGGCCTTAATCATTCAACTTCTGCACAAGCAGCAGGTGTCGGGACATACCGCCAGCTTAGTATTTTTGGTGACATCTTTGAGCGCGTGCGTTCATCTTATGTGACGGAACCAAAAGAGGAAGAGCTGATTGAAAGTGCCATCAACGGCATGTTGACATCGCTTGATCCGCATTCAAGCTATCTTAATGCAAAAGCATTTTCTGATATGCGGGTAAACACAAGCGGTAAGTTTGGTGGTCTTGGTATTGAAGTCACCATGGAAAACGAGCTTGTTAAGGTTGTTGCTCCAATCGATGAAACGCCCGCCTCAAAAGCTGGTGTTTTGGCAGGTGACTTTATTACAAAAATCGATGGTGAAAGCATCCGTGGCGTAAGCCTTGCAGAAGCTGTCGAAAAAATGCGTGGTGAAGTCAATACTCCTATTGTTTTGACCATTGCGCGCGAAGGTGCTGACAAGCCGATCGAAATCACAATTATTCGCGATATCATTACAGTTCGCTCAGTACGCTACCGTGTTGAAGATGGTGATATCGGATTTGTTGATATCAATACTTTCAATGAACAGACTTATGATGGCCTTGAAAAAGCGATTAACAGCATTCGTGAAGAAGTGGGTGATGACAAACTAAAAGGTTATGTGATTGATCTTCGTTTGAACCCGGGCGGTCTGCTTGATCAAGCGGTGAGTGTCTCTGACACATTCCTTGATCGTGGCTTGATTGTTTCTACACGCGGACGGAACGAAGATGAAACAAGACGCCATGCGGCTCGTCCAGGTGACCTGACAGGCGGCAAGCCGGTTATTGTTCTTGTGAACGGCGGTTCTGCGAGTGCTTCGGAAATTGTGGCCGGTGCGCTGCAAGACCATAAACGTGCTACGATTGTAGGCACGCGTTCCTTTGGTAAAGGCTCTGTGCAAACCATTATTCCACTGGGTGCAAATGGTGCGCTTCGTTTAACAACTGCACTTTACTACACACCTGCTGATCGTTCTATTCAGGGTAAGGGCATTACGCCAGACATTAAAGTTGTTCAGCCGTTGCCAGAAGAACTTCAGGGTCGTGTTGAAGCCAGAGGCGAATCCAATCTTCCAGGCCATATTGTTGGGAATGAAGAGGACGAAGAAGGTTCAGGGTCTATTGCTTATGTGCCACCGGACCCAAAGGATGATTTGCAATTGATTTACGCCAAGGATCTTATTCGCGGCACGAAGCAACATGCGGCTTTCCCGCCAGATCCTGAAAAAGCGGTTCCAACACAGAATTAAATCAAACTACTTTGGTTTTACGCAAGGGAGGGCTATGCTCTCCCTTGTTTGATTCTGTCTTTTGAAAACTTAAGAAATTGTGGGTGATGGTCTAAGCGATGGAGCCGGAAAACGAGTTTAACAAACCCCTTAAAGGGTATGCTTCAAAATCAGAAGCAAAAAAGTCTAGCAGTGCTCTGGTGGTCGCAGGCCTTGCCTTGTTAATCGGTTTGCCGGTTTTCCATTTTTACGGCGGTTTTGACGCGATCTCTTCTTTTGGTTCAAAGCCCACGGAAGTAACAGAAGTTTCAACTGTACCTGAGCCTCAAGCGCCAACTGTCGTAATGGAAGAAGACTTGCCAGTCGTTCCAAGTCGCGATCATACGCTTGACCCTGAGGGTGGTGATTTTCAGCAGGTAAAGCCGCTTGAAACCCTGCAACCGCTCAAGCCTTTGACGCCTGTTATTCAGCCGCCCGTTCAGCCCAAGGAAATACGCAGGCAAGAGCAGGCTTTGGCGCATTTGCCTGATCCCGAACTTTCCGAGCGTGGCGCGACTGGCGTTATCCCGAAGCGTTCGCGCGATGGTCTGCGCGCGATGGATGTTTATTCGCGTCAGGCAGATACAGAAGGTAACTTTGGTGTGGCACGGGTTGTGATCGTCATTGGCGGTTTGGGAATCAGTCAATCCAGCACACAAACTGCCGTCCAAAAATTGCCACCCAGCGTGACATTGGCTTTCGCACCTTATGGCAATAGTTTGAAACGCTGGATGGAAGCTTCGCGCAAAAAGGGGCATGAACTCTTGTTGCAATTGCCGATGGAACCGATCGACTACCCACAAAATAATCCTGGCCCTCACACATTACGAGCGGATGCTGATTTGCAGGAAAACATTGCCAATCTTCATTGGTCGATGAGCCGCATTACAAATTATGTTGGCGTGATGAATTATCTGGGCAATAGACTGCTCGCGCAGCCTGCCAGTCTTGCACCATTATTTGCTGAAATTTCCAAGCGTGGATTATTGTTTCTTGAAGATGGCACGGTGAAAAATTCACTCGCCCAAGGCGTGGCGGTTAAAGAGCTCGTCCCTTATGCCAGAGGCAATATACTGTTAGATAACATTCGGTCTCGTTCTGCGATTGCAGATAAACTGCGAAAGTTAGCCGAAGAGGCAAAGCGTACCGGTCTTGCAATTGGTGTGGGTAATGCTTTTCCTGATACGATTGATCTGGTCTCACAGTTTGCCAGGCAAGCAAAGCAAAATGGCATTGAGATTACGCCCGTATCTGCCATTGTCAAAGATCCTCAAAAGTGATGTTTCATGAGTAAAGTAAAAGCTGAAGACCTGCCTTATCGCCCGTGTGTTGGCATCGTTTTATTAAATGCTGAAGGCAAGGTCTGGGCTGGGCGTCGTATGCCCAATACGGAAACCTTCGGCAAGGACGCCTATCGCTGGCAAATGCCTCAAGGGGGCATCGATAAGGGTGAAGACCCGCTGGTTGCTGCCAAGCGTGAGCTTTGGGAGGAGGCGGGTGTGACCAGTGCCAGCGTCATTGGCGAAATTGATGAATGGCTAAACTACGATTTGCCAGAAGAACTCATCGGCATTGGACTGCGCGGAAAATACCGAGGCCAAACCCAAAAATGGTATGCTTTCCGTTTTGAAGGTGATGAGAGCGAGATCAACATTACACATCCACCCGATGGTTCGGATCAGGAATTTGACAAATGGGAATGGAAAGATCTGAGCGAAATGCCATCACTCATTGTCGAGTTCAAGCGCGAAATTTATAAGCGCGTGGTGGGAGAGTTTGCTAACTTGAGCTAATAAGCAACTTTGAAAGGATAGGTAAGACATGTCAGGTTCCGATCATACAACCTCTGGATGGTATCCAGCGACACGATATCCAGACCCTTCGGTAATTTCTCTGGACCCCAGTTTTGACAAATACAAACTTCCTTTAGCGGCGGTGGAGCGTCTTGCAACCGGATGCCGATGGTCAGAAGGGCCTGTTTGGTTTGGTGATGCGCGTTGTCTGCTTTGGAGTGATATTCCCAACAATCGTATCATGCGTTGGAATGAGATTACTGGCTCTGTTGAGGTTTACCGTGAACCGTCGAATTTCTCCAACGGTCACACCCGCGACCGTCAAGGGCGGCTAGTCAGTTGTGAGCATGGCGGGCGACGCATTACCCGAACTGAGTATGACGGCACTGTTACTGTGCTGGTAGACAGCTATGACGGAAAGAGACTCAATTCACCCAATGATGTAGTTGTGAAGTCAGACGGGTCAATATGGTTTACTGATCCACCATTTGGAATTTCAGGTAATTATGAAGGTTATAAGCATGAGCCAGAGCTGGGGCAGAACGTTTACAGGTTTGACCCTGAAACGCAGAATTTGACTATTATTGCTAATGACATTCTTGGACCAAATGGACTTGGCTTTTCGCCTGATGAACAAAAGCTATACATCGTTGAATCGAGGGGCGTTCCTACTCGGAAAATCCTTGAATATGATGTGGTTGAAGATGGCAAAAAGATAACCAACAAACGTGTGCTGATCGATGCGGGTAGTGGAACGCCTGATGGTTTCCGCGTAGATGTCGATGGAAACCTGTGGTGCGGATGGGGCATGGGAACGGATGATCTGGATGGGGTTATGATTTTTTCCCCTGACGGAAAACCGATAGGTAGAATTGCGCTACCGGAGCGATGTGCAAATCTGTGTTTCGGAGGCCGCGCAAACAGTCGTTTATTCATGGCCTCAAGCCAATCCATATATGCGCTTTATGTCAATGTCGCTGGTGTTAGGGGTGGCTGAAGCATTAGAAAGTGCCGAGACCTGCTCGCTGCCTTAGAACGTGAGAT
>CALFBU010000080.1 GCA_937951455.1 uncultured Rhizobiaceae group bacterium | reverse complement strand
GAAATCGAATTTGATTGGGGTGAAGCACCCTACCCCGCAGAACAAGATGATCATTGGAAAGCAGTTGAAACTTCTTTTACGTCTGACAACCTCGATATGGAGTGGCGGGACGAAGGCGATATTGCAGCAGCAATTACGGGTGAGAATATTATTCAAGCTGAATATCGCTCACCCTATGTGGCCCATGCACCGCTTGAGCCGCTGAACGCTGTGATTAATGTCACGGACGAAGAAGTTGAAATCTGGACAGGGCATCAATTCCCGCGTCAACTTCAAGTCTTGGTTGCCGATATCACCGGTCATAACCAAGATCAGATTATTCTACATAACCAA
The DNA here is from genome assembly GCA_937951455.1 of uncultured Rhizobiaceae group bacterium. Lineage (GTDB taxonomy): Bacteria > Pseudomonadota > Alphaproteobacteria > Rhizobiales > Rhizobiaceae > JAALLB01. The sequence goes on along the minus strand of CALFBU010000080.1, from coordinate 3,888 downwards.
TATATGGGCGGCAGCTTTGGCCACAGACTTGAATTTGAACACATCAAACAGGCCGCAGAAATTGCCAATCAGATGCGCGGTACGCCCGTTAAATTGACGTTCACGCGCGAAGAAGATTTCGCCCATGATTTCCCAAGACATATTTCCATCGGTCGTGGTCGTGGCAAGGTGGCAGACGGAAAAGTCGTAGCGCTTGATTTTGAACTGGCAGCGCCTTCGGTCATGAACTCTCAAATGGGTCGCGCTAAAATTCCAATGCTTGGCCCTGATCCGCAAATTTCAGCAGGCTCCTGGAACAATCCTTACAAGTTTGAAAATTTCAGAATGCGTGCCTATCGCGCACCTGAACTGGCGCCCACTTCATCATGGCGATCCGTTGGTGCAGTTGGCGCAGGGTTTGAATTCGACTGCATGTTGGATGAACTCATTCATGCAGCAGGCGCAGACCCATTGGAAGAGCGCATTCGTCTCATCAATCATGATGTCTCCAGAAAAGTTTTGGAGGCCGTTGGCGAGATGTCCTCTTGGGCTAGCAGTTTGCCGAACGGAAAAGGCCGAGGCGTCGCCTTTGTAGAAAGCTTCGGTGTGCCTACCGCAGAAGTGGTCGAAGTCACCAACACGGAATATGGCATCAAAATAGACAAAGTCTGGATAGCCTGTGATGTTGGCAAAGTCCTTGACCCAATCAATTTTGAAAATCTGGTTCAAGGCGGCGTTATCTTCGGTTTGGGTCACGCGATGAATTGCGAAATCACCTATTCAGACGGCATGGCTGAACAGGAAAACTATGACACGCATTCGGCCATGAGGCTAAATCAATGCCCTGAAATCATGGTCAAAGGGTTGGAAAACAGCACGAAAATCCGAGGCATTGGCGAGCCACCAGTTCCGCCAGCAGCCCCTGCATTGGCGAATGCGATCTTTGCTGCAACGGGAAAACGCATTAGAGAATTGCCGCTCAACAAGCACATTGATTTTGTCTAGGAAATGAAGCCAGACGTTAAGTTAATTTTTGTTTGGCTTCTTTCGCAATCCAGATCAATGACCCGACAACAATTGCCCAAAAAGCACCGCTGACACCCAACAGCGTCATACCACTTGCAGCGATCAGGAAAGTGAGCGCAGGTGCTTCCAACTGCGCTGAATTATTAAACGCACCCGATAGCGACCCCACCAATGCGGGAATCAGGGCAAGTCCCGCAACAGACGTAATCAAGGCAGCAGGTGCAAGACTTGCCATCGTGGTAACGATACCCGCTGCAAAGGCTAGACACGTATAAACGATGCCAGAAAAGATTGCAGCCCAATATCGCTTGGCGGGATCAGAGCCCGCGTCTTCCCCTGCCATCATCGCGGCCGTAATAGCCGACATGTTCACCGGGATAGCGCCAAAAAAACCGATCGCCAGACTGGCAAGTCCAGTATTGCGAATGAGCGGCTTTCGCTCAACGGCATAACCGTTCAACTCCAAGACAGCAAAGCCTGGAATATTCTGACCTGCCATGGTGACGAGATAAAGCGGCAGGGAAATGGAAACGAAAGATTGCAGCGTGAATACTGGCGTCACATATTTGAATTCAGGGAAGAGAGAAGCATCCTGATTTGTGACAAGCACAGACGAGCTGTAGACCACAAAATACAGCACACCCAGAAAAGCAATCACCGCAAAGGGCATGGCGAGTAATTTGTTCCACGATAGTCCGACCAACCACGCAGCAAGGACGGGCAAAACCAACAGCGGAATATCACCCAATGCCAAGGCAGGCGCAAGGCAAAGTTTTAACAAGACACCGGCTAAAAGCGCATTAGCAATTGGCTTTGGAATAGCTGCAACCAGACGCGCAAGCGAAGGAATAATACCTGTCAGAAGGATTAAAACTGCACAGCATAAAATTGCGCCAACTGCTTCTTGAAACCCGCCTGGCAATGCAATACTGGCTGCCAAAAATGCAGCACCCGGAGTCGACCATGCAACAGCGGCTGGAATACGCGTTATCGCTGGCAACCATATGCTGCACACCCCCATCCCAAGGGTTGCGAAAAATAATCCAGTCGCAGCCTCCTGCCCGCTTGCGCCCATCGCAGTGAGACCGGAAAGTACAATCGCAAAAGAGGCCGCATACCCCACAAAGGCCGCAAGCACGCCCATGTAAATCGCAGAACTGGAAATATCACGCATCATGACAAAAGGGTGTATCCGCATTAATTATCGGTAAGATCGAAAATCTATTTCGTACCGTACATGCGATCACCCGCATCACCAAGACCTGGAAGAATGTATCCTTTTTCATTTAGACGTGTATCGATGGCAGCCGTAAAAATCGGAATATCAGGATGCGCTGTTGTTAAAGCCTCAATCCCTTCAGGAGCTGCCAGCAGACAAACAAATTTGATATTCTTCGCGCCACCTTCTTTTAATCGCGTAAGCGCTGCTGATGCCGAATTTGAAGTCGCAAGCATCGGATCAACCGCAATCACCAATCGGTCTTCTATGTTACGCGGCACTTTATAATAATACTCAACGGGTTGTAGCGTATCATGATCGCGGTAAAGGCCAACATGCCCCACGCGTGCGGAAGGAACCAGATCCAACATGCCTTCCAGCAGCCCATTGCCAGCTCGCAAAATGGAAATAAAGGCCAGTTTCTTACCCGCCAAGACAGGCGCTTGCATTTCTTCCAATGGCGTTTCAATTGTCTTCGTTGTCAGCGGAATGTCGCGCAACACTTCATAGGTCAGAAGCGTGGAAATCTCTCTCAACAATTGGCGAAAGACCGCAGAGGAGGTTTCTTTCTCACGCATCAAAGTGAGCTTGTGCTGGACAAGCGGATGGTCAACCAGCGTTACATTGGGATGAAGGGTCATTCTTCTGCAATATCCTCGTTCCAGAGTTCAGGTTTTTCTTGTATGAATTTTGTCATCAGCGCGATGCAGTCTGGATCATCTGCAATCACGACTTCAAGCCCTCGTTCACGTAACAGCTCTTCATTGCCGCCAAAGGTTTGATTTTCACCAATCACCACGCGCTTAATGCCAAATTGTATCATCGTCCCGCTGCACATCATGCAGGGGCTCAGCGAAGTATAGAGCGTCATGGACTTATAGCTCTTTTGACGCCCAGCCTTGCGCAAACAATCCATCTCGCCATGCGCAATTGGGTCGCCCTTTTGTACCCGCTGGTTGCGCCCTTGGGCGATCAGTTTATCACCTTCTGCAAGCACAGAACCGATTGGACAGCCGCCCTCATTATAACCTGCCAAGGCTTCCTCATAAGCGAGGCGTAAGAACTTTTTGTCTGTTTCTGTCATGCTCATTGTTGCGGCTCCGTGTAATAAGGTAGCTGATCCGTTCGAGGTGTATATTCACCTGATTTTGTCAAAGCTTCAACATGTGCCTGAATTTCCTCCAAAGGTGCAAACCACACATCTTTTGTTTCCAGCGTTTTCTCAAGCCACTGTTCCACCAACCGCCAGCGCGCCAAACGTCCTGTCAAAAACGGATGCACGATCAGCATGAAAAACCCGCCCGCTTCATATTGCGCATCAAACTCTTCCCAGAAACCCTCAAGCCCAGCAGAAGGCCCACGCACCGGCATCATGTAGCCAATCTCATCGTAATGCGCAAAAGGCGGCCAATCGTCCGTTCCCCAATGCACCGGCATCTCGTAAAGTTCGCCAACCTTGGTCTCCATCCGGTAAGGAATATCATCGGCCATCAGCGACGAGTCATATTTAAAGTCATGCTCTATCAGCAAGTCTATAACTTCTTGGGTCACATTATAAACGGGTGCGCGATACCCTTTAGGCTTGCCACCCACAATCTTTGAATAAGACGTCAATGCTTTTTCTATCCACTCACGTTGGTTGCCCGCTGTTGCAATCGGGTCTT
>CALFBU010000079.1 GCA_937951455.1 uncultured Rhizobiaceae group bacterium | reverse complement strand
ATTGAGCGTTCGGTCACTTCTGACACATAGCTGCCATCTCACTTTCAAACTAACCCCACAAAAAAAGGGACGCACAAAGTGCATCCCTTTTCAAATCACTATAATCAAAAAGCCTTAACCTTCGTCGCCATCACTCTTCTTTTGAAAGTTCGCAAACACATCGTCTGCGCTGATGGTTTCTTCTTCCACTGGTGCTGAACGTGTTGTGTCGAGCGTGTAGGTTTGTGTTTCTTCTGCTGGCTGGATGGTATTGGCCGCTTCTTCTTCTGTTGGCTCAGGTTTGGCCGGTGCCCATTTGGCGGCTTTGGTTACTTCTGCATCCAGTGCGATTTGCGTACACAAGCCAAGCGTTACCGGATCCATGGGCTGCAAGTTTGCAGAGTTCCAGTGCGTGCGCTCTTTAATGGCTTCAATCGTAGTTTTGGTAGTACCGACAAGACGAATAATTTGCGCGTCTTTTAGCTCAGGGTGGCTACGCACAAGCCAAAGAATGGCGTTGGGACGATCCTGACGCTTTGACAACGGTGTGTAGCGCGGGCCTTTTTTCTTCAATGGCGGCACGATCACTTTGGAAACAGCAACCTTCAGTTTGTGGTTCGGGTCTTTTTGCGCGGCTTCCAACTCATCACGACTTAGCTGCCCTGCGGAAATAGGGTCCATGCCCTTGATGCCTTGCGCACTTTCGCCATCAGCAATTGCTTTCACTTCCAATGGGTGAAGCGCACAGAAGGTCGCGATCTGGTCAAACGTCAGTGACGTATTATCAACAAGCCATACAGCTGTTGCTTTGGGCATAAGGGGTGTTGCCATTTTAAAGTCTCCTCAAGATACATTTTCCTTGTGTGCCGGCCCGGGTTTTGGGTGGCTCCCTTTCGGGAAAAATGATTAGGTTGTCATGAAAGTTAAACGCTTATACTCTTTTCACAATGAGCTTGCAATCGAAATCGGGAAAGTGTGCCAAAATGGATGAGGACGAAAAAAGAGCAAAACGCATAGCGCAATATGCAATCGGGCAGGATTTGTCAAACCTCTCCATTGAAGAGGTTGGCGAAACCATCGAAGCGCTGGAAACAGAGATCAAACGGCTGAAACAAATCAAGATTGAGAAAAACGAAAGCATAACTGCGGCCGCAAAATTCTTTAAAATTTAGAGATTACAAGGCGTTGGAGGATGTTAACCCAATGTTAAGCTTTATAAGGCATTAATAGTTTACCAGAAATTTTCTGGTGCTCAGATAGGATTTCCTAATCTAATCTGATGCCTCCCTGTTAACTTTTCAGAGCCGTTTTTAACGGCTCTTTTTTTTGGCCAAAAATCAAGGTTTTTCTGCATTCAACTGGCATGTTTATTGCTCCCTGTTGATATTAACCTAGTTCTAATTGGCCCGCTTTACGGCAAAACCTTTATGGATTAAGTTAAATTTTAGTTAAATACAGCAGGGGTTGTTGCGTGTCGAATACTGTAAATCTAGCCGAGAAGTTCGCTCATTCGGACAAATTCAAGAAATTATTTCAAGACGGCATGTCTTTGGTAGAAGAAAGCGCTGCTTATCTGGATGGCCAGGGTCGCGACAATGCCAAAGGTCTGCCGCGCGCGTCTGCCATGCTATACGGCTCGGAATCCATGCGTCTTACAACACGATTGATGCAACTTGCATCATGGCTTTTGTTGCAAAGAGCCGTCAACGAAGGCGAAATGTCGAGAGATCAAATTCTCGAAGAAAAAAAGAAAATCAGACTTGAAGAAACCACAGACAGCTCTGCCAATCCTGCTTGGCACAATCTCCCTGTCGAATTCATCGAACTTGTGACACGCTCGCTTGCCTTGCAAAATCGGGTTATTACGCTAGATGCAGAACTTTACGGCCACACGACACAAACACAAGAAGTGCAACACACCAATGCCGTAAGCCAGCAAATTGATCTACTCTCAACTGCCTTTGGCGCAACCAGGCGATAAGCTTAATTTGAATTTTATGGAGTCGTTTGACCCAATTTTCCACCCATCAAGTCTGAAATAAACCCTTTCAGACTAGGCCGCTCGCTTGCCTTGAATGGCAGTGGTCGGCACAAATCTATCGCAGCAATCCCGATTCTGGTTGCCATGATGCCGTTAACTGTCCCCTCGCCCACTTTGCGAGACAGGGTACCCGCAAGTCCTTTACCCAATACTTGTTGCAGTATCGTATCAGAAACGGCCAACCCGCCCGTAACAGCCAAATGCGTCGCTACCATGCGCACAAGCTTCATTGCAGAAAAGAAAGCCGGTCTGCCACCATAAACTGCCATCAGCTTTCTGAGCATTTGAAGAACCTGATGACCAACGAAAAGAATATCCAGAACGGCAGAAGGGTTAAGCGCGGTAATCACGGAAATACGCTTCGCAGTTGCCGCGATGATTTGCTTTGCTTCGGCATCCAGCGGCGTCAGTAACGTTTTTTCTGCAATGACAATCTTGTCTTGTTCATCCATGACGTCATCACGATGTGTTTCCAACTGCTCCAAATGCCACTGCATATCAACGCGCCCTTCGTATAGTGAATAAAGGCTCTTGATCACAGGCTGCGCTTTTGCATTGCCTAGCAATACCTGTTCTGCCTCTTGGCGCAGATTGGAAAGCTTTTTTAATTTTCGAATAGAAATAAACTCTCGCAAAATCAGCGCCAAAAGAGCAATCCCAAAAACTACGCCGAGCCCAAGTGATACCCAGCCAAGAATGGGATTGCGTGCAAAAAAACTTTCAATCAACTCAACCAGCCAAAGGCTAAAACTGATCGATAAGAGAGAAAAAATTGCAAGAAATAAAACACTGCCCCACCTTATGCCCTTAGCCATATCTGGAAGATGCGTGTGCACGATTGGCTGATCTTCGTGCCTCATGAAAGGCTCTTGGTCGAAGGGATCATAGGATGCGTCTTCCAGCTTGGGAGCTGGTAAAACTCTTGGGGTTCGAGCAGAAACATTTTTCTTTGAGGCGGTTTTTTCCTTCGAACGTTTTTCACGCGCAGGTTTAGGTTTTGCTGCAGGCTTGGGTTTGGTTTCTACCGCCTCATCCTCTGCTTTTGTAAGACGAATGGCTTTCGGTTTACGGCTCATTGGAGACGATCTCCCAACAAAAAGTTAAGCGCCTTATCCAGCCTGATATGCGGAAAACCAGCCTCATGTATTGAACCAGACTGATTAGAAATCAATGGCGGTCTGAAACGCATAAATCCATTTTCTTCAACCTCAGTTTGCTTACCCCCATCTGCAAATACTGCCCCAGGATTTTCAGGAAGGTCGCCTGGAAACAAGGCAATCTCTTCTGTGCCGTCATAGGTATCACTACCCAGTTTTTGTCCCTGTTCAGGCACG
>CALFBU010000078.1 GCA_937951455.1 uncultured Rhizobiaceae group bacterium | reverse complement strand
TTAGCGTTATGCCATCCGCCGTTTGCATCTCGGCATAGTCTGCATAATCAGGTAGGGTTTCAACGACCGCGCTCGGAGCTGGAAAAACAAGGCTGTCTTGCGCAAAATATAAAACTGCCAGCACTGCGCAATAAAGAAAGGCCAGCGAGAGTACGCCAGCCTTTATAAGTTTCTTGAAATTAATCATAGGTTTGAGCCTAGTCGAAAGACTTGACGATATCTTCAGTCATCTTCTTGGCATCGCCCAACAACATCATGGTTCCATCTTTATAGAACAGCGAATTATCAATGCCCGCATAGCCCGAACTCAGTGAACGTTTCACGAAGAGACAGGTTGTTGCCTTATCAACATCAAGAATTGGCATGCCATAAATTGGCGATGAAGGATCATCGCGTGCAGCCGGATTGGTTACATCGTTCGCCCCAATGACGTAAACGACATCAGCTTGAGAGAATTCGCCATTGATGTCCTCAAGTTCAAACACCTCGTCATAGGAAACATTTGCCTCAGCCAGCAAGACATTCATATGCCCTGGCATACGACCCGCCACTGGGTGAATAGCGTATTTAACCTCAACGCCTTCTTCCTTGAGTTTATCTCCCAGTTCACGAAGTGAATGCTGCGCTTGTGCTACCGCCATACCATAACCCGGTACGATGATGACCTTGCCAGCGTTCTTCATTAAGAAGGCAGCATCATCAGCTGAACCTTGTTTGACGGTACGCTCTATACCATCATCACCAGCAGCACCTGCCGCCGCATCATCCGCACCGAAGCCACCGAGAATAACGGAAATGAATGAACGGTTCATGCTCTTACACATGATGTAAGAAAGAATCGCACCGGACGAACCAACCAAAGCACCAGTAATAATCAGTGCAAGGTTACCCAATGTGAAACCAATACCTGCCGCAGCCCAACCAGAATATGAATTCAGCATGGAAACGACAACCGGCATATCAGCACCACCAATTGGAATAATAAGCAGGATACCAATTGCAAAGGAAAGTAAAACGATAATCCAGAAAACGGTTGTACTTTCAGTCTGTACAAATGAGATCAACAAAACGACAAGAACAACGGCAAGCGCAATATTGATGATGTGCCTGTTGGGCAACATAATCGGTGCACCAGACATGCGACCATCTAGCTTGGCAAAGGCAATCACTGATCCGGTAAAGGTAATGGCACCAATAGCAGCACCCAGTGCCATCTCGATGAGGGTTGCACCTCTAATGCCGTTTTCGCCCATTATCCCAAACGCATCTGGCGCATAAAGTGCTGCACCTGCAACCATAACGGCAGCCAAGCCAACCAAAGAGTGAAAACCAGCAACCAACTGAGGCATGGACGTCATCGGAATGGTCCGCGCTACATAGGCGCCGACACCACCACCGATGGCAAGACCCAGAATGATCAAAGCCCAGCCACCAAATGTTGGTGCGGCCAAGAACAAGGTCGTGAGAATAGCAATCCCCATACCAATCATGCCATAGGTATTACCCTGACGAGATGTTTCGGGATGTGAAAGACCTCTCAGAGCCATGATGAACAATACACCAGAGACGAGGTAAAGAAGTGCGGTAATATTTTCCATCTTAGCGCTCCTTCTTCTTATACATTGCAAGCATTCGCTGGGTCACGAGGAACCCTCCAAAAATGTTAACTGCGGCAAGAACCAGAGCGATAAACCCTAACGTGGTTGCGGCAGCACCTGCGGCCTGAATGCCCACTGCCAGAATTGCACCCACAACAATAACCGATGAAATAGCATTGGTCACTGCCATCAAAGGCGTATGAAGTGCTGGTGTCACTGACCACACAACATAATAACCAACAAAAATCGCCATTACGAAAATTGCAAACTGGAATACGAATGGATCAATCGCACCACCTGTGGCGGCACTGACAGCCTGACCTGCGACTTCCGCAACTTGTGATGTTTCGGTGGAACCTTGAACCTGACTGACAACGTTATTGGCAGCTTCGGTCGTTGTTTCCACAACGTTGCTCGTTGTCTCCTTAACAGTATCAACAAGTCCTGACACAGCATTCTTGGTTGCTTCAACGGCTTCACCAGCAACTTCTTTTGTTGTTTCAACAGCCGCACCTGCAGCCTCAGTCGTTGCTTCGACTGCTTCGCCCGCCGTCTCCTGAACAGCATCAGCAGCATTGCTCGCCGCTTCGCTTGTTGCTTCAACCGCCGAAGTAGCAGCTTCTGAAGTTACTTCAACAGCTTCAGATGTTGTTTCTTTCACTGTTTCAACAATGTTTCCGACAACAGAACTTGCACCTTCTGCAGTTTCATTTGCCGTTTCCGTTACCGTCTCAACAATATTGCTTGCAGCTTCGGTTGTCGTTTCAGTAGCGCTCTCAACCGTGGTAGCAGCTTCGTCAACAACCTCTTCAGTAGCAGTAGTTGTTTCTTCCACGACACCGCTGTTAGCGTCGATGGCAGCCTGAGCATTTTGTTCAGCTTCATTTGCAGCTTCAACAACTTGCTCAGTTGTCGTTTCAACCTCTTCAGACGCTTGTTCTGTAGTGGTTGTTACTTCTTCAACTACTTCCTCACTAGTTGTTGCCGATTCAGCGTTTTCCTGTGAGCTTGCGACACCCTCTGCAGCAGCTTCGGCTTGAGCCTGCGCTTGCTCAGCCATTTCAGCCGCAGCCTCGGCTTTTTGGGAAAGCGCTTCTGCCTGTGCAGCAGCAGCTTCAGCTTGTGCAGCCAATTCGCTAGCTTGTTTTGCCAGCTCGTTCACATCGATGCTGGATGTATTTGTATCACTCATGAGGCATCTCCCTCAGATTTGCTATCAGTAAAATTCGGATGAACCACTTTGCCATCATGGGTAAGAAGAGTTGCCGAAACCAGCTCATCTTCAAGATCTAGTGCCAGCTTGCCACTTTCTTTGTCGATCATCGTTTCGAGGAAAGCGAACAAATTCTTTGCGTAAAGAAGTGATGCAGAAGCTGCAATACGCCCTGGCATGTTCAGGTGTCCGACGATGGAAACGTCATCAACCTTTACAATCTCACCAGGTTTTGCGCCTTCAACGTTACCACCGCGTTCAACTGCCAAGTCCACAAGAACTGAGCCAGGCTGCATGGATTTAACCATGTCCTTGGTGATTAATCGTGGCGCTGGACGTCCCGGAATGAGCGCTGTTGTAATAACAATATCCTGCTTTGCTATGTGCGCTGCAACCAGTTCAGCCTGTTTGGCTTTATATTCATCAGACATCTCCTTGGCATAACCGCCAGATGTTTCTGCCTGTTTGAATTCATCATCCTCTACCGCAACAAATTTTGCACCAAGCGATTCTACTTGCTCTTTAGCAGCAGGGCGAACATCCGTTGCAGTAACAATCGCACCCAGACGTCTTGCTGTAGCAATCGCTTGCAGACCAGCAACACCAGCTCCCATTACGAAACATTTCGCAGCAGCCACTGTACCGGCAGCTGTCATCATCATGGGAAGCGCACGGCTATAATTAGCAGCACCTTCAACAACGGCTTGATAACCAGCCAGGTTTGCTTGTGATGATAGAACATCCATAACCTGCGCACGGGTAATGCGCGGCATGAACTCCATAGCAAAAGCGCTCAAGCCAGCTTTGGCCATCGCCTCAACATCCTTCTCATTTCCATACGGATCCATGGACGCGAGAACGATTGCACCTTTTTTGTACTTTTTTGCTTCAGCAGGTGTTGGACGTAATACTTTTAGTACAACATCTGCTTCACCTGCTGATTTGGCTGTAGCAATTGAGGCGCCTGCATCTTTAAAAGCATCATCCGTGATTTTGGAATGCGCACCTGCACCTTTTTCAACACTCACATTGCAGCCATGAGCAATCAATTTTTTTACCGTGTCAGGAGAAGCAGCGACACGCGTTTCATCCTTGTTGGTTTCTTTAGGGATAAAAATTTTCATCAAACTACCTTAATTACTAGCATTATGTTACGCAAGGTAAAGTAACTCTATCATGCGATAGACCACTATGAAAGCGCAAAAAGTCTACGCAAGTAAATGTTAGCAGTCTTGTGAAAGTCAAGTTTCTAAAGTGCAAACCAGCAGGCAACCATCAAAATCAAAAACAACAACGTGCCGCCGATTAATCCACCACCTGCAAAAAAGCCAAATGCCATGGCGATTAAAATGGCCACACAAGCAGCAGTCGTCCAGAGAGAAAACTTGATGAAAACATCATAAGTTTTATCATGCTCTTTATAATCCATTGCGTTAGCAGGCTGGGTCGTTTTTTCTTTCTTAGCCATCAGGCAACTCCGAATTCTTTTTCAAATATTGTTTGTGTAGTCGTTTATACAATTAAACGACGCATTTAAAGGGCTTTAAACAGTATCAAAGGCTTCTTCGCAACGAAAATTTATTGCCACTTAAATCAACGCAATCAAGTTGATTATCATTGGGCTTCAAACACTCTGCTTCGTTAGAGTTGCCGGTTATTCTTCCTACCCAGCTCAGCTTAATTCTGTTTTCAGCAAGTGCGATGTAACTACCTTCGGAAATTACGTTACCCGTATCATTCGCAACAGCTCTAAATTGCCCGTTGAGTAATTCTGCAACGTAAACTCCATCGCTTGAAGCCCAGCTACCATTTAAAACAGGTGGCCCGGCCAGATCCTTGGCATTATTACATGCTGCAAGAAAACCAAAACCCATGATTGCAACGGCGCTGATCGCTACTCTATTTGTTCGCTTGAACATCTTAAAAACCCTTATATCCCCGATTGCACTATCCTATAATTACCCAATAACAAGGTCAAGATTGCGCTTCAAGCTCTTCTAATTCATCAATCAAACCAGAAATCATGGACAGACCCTTTTTCCAAAAATCAGGGTCTGATGCATCTAACCCAAAAGGCTTTAACAGTTCACTATGGTGCTTGGTCCCACCTGCCTTAAGCAGATCAAAATATTTCTCCTGAAAACCTGTCTCGGCATTTTCATATACAGCATAAAGCGAATTAACCAGACAATCGCCAAAGGCATAGGCATAGACATAAAACGGCGAATGAATGAAATGCGGGATATAAGACCAATACGGTCTGTAATCATCGCTGAAATTGAAAACCGGCCCTAAACTCTCACCTTGTATGGAAATCCATAAATCGCCAATATCCTCGCTAGTCAGCTCACCCTGCTTTCGCGCTTCATGCACCTTGCGTTCGAACATATAAAAAGCAATTTGGCGTACAACCGTATTGAGCATATCTTCCACTTTTTGAGCCAACATGGCTTTTCGCTCTGCAACCGTTTCACATCTGGAAAGCAATGATCTGAACGTCAGCATCTCACCAAATACGCTGGCCGTCTCTGCAAGGGTAAGCGGTGTTTGCGCCATCAGTGCACCTTGCCCCCCTGCAAGTACCTGATGCACACCGTGCCCGAGTTCATGCGCTAACGTCATGACGTCACGCGGCTTGCCCAAATAGTTCATCAATATATATGGATGCACAGATGGTACTGTCGGGTGCGCAAAAGCGCCTGGTGATTTACCAGCGCGTACAGGCGCATCAATCCAGCCCTTGTCAAAGAATTGCTGCGCTATCTCAGCCATTTCCGGCGCAAAACCAGAATAAGCATCAAGAATAGTACTGCGTGCTTCTGACCACTCAATCAAACGTTCATCAGCTTTTGGCAGCGGTGCATTTCTATCCCAGTGCTCCATTACCTCAAGCCCAAGCCATTTTGCTTTCATGTTGTAATAACGATGGGAAAGATTGGGAAAAGATTCTCGTACAGCATCAACCAGTGCATCAACAACCTCGCGTTCTACACGGTTCGCCAAATGGCGCGAATCTGCAATATCCTCAAACCCACGCCAACGATCTGAAATCTCTTTGTCCTTGGAAAGCGTATTGGTGATGAGCGAAAACGTTCTGATGTTCTCATTGAGAACCTTGGAAACCTCTTGCGCTGCTTCCTTGCGTTTAGCACGGTCGCTATTTTGTAGAAAGTTAAGTGCTGTCGCGACAGGATACTCTTCCCCACCAATGTTAAATCGCAACCCGGACATGGTTTCGTCAAACAATCGGTTCCATGCACCGCGCCCCGTGACGGACTTTTCATGAAGCAATTGCTCTATGTTGTCATCGAGTTGATACGGCTTGTCTTTTCTAAGGTCGCTTAACCAGGGCTCATAATATTGAAGCGATGCGTCTTTTTTCATGGCCTCATTAAGTTTTGCATCCTCAATACGATTGATTTCCAAAGTGAAAAACAAAAGATGAGAACCTGCATTCGTCATCTGTTCTTGTGCGTCGCCATAAAATTTTGCATTCTCCGGATTGCTTGTATCGCTTGAATAAACAAGCCCTGCATAAGACATCACTTTGCCCATGCGCTCTTCTATTTGTTCATACTCGGCAATGGCCATGGCAAAGTCACGCGGGTTACCGTTCAGTACATCCAGAAGCTTACCTGAGAATTTCTCCTCAAAAGTTTCCGCTTCACTTTTGCACAAAGTAACATCTTGCTTGAACTCATGGCTGTCCATGCTCGGATAAAGATCAGCCAAATTCCATTCAGGAAGGCCTTCCAGCTTAATTGTATCGTCATCCGCTTCCGCGACAGCAAATCTTGCGTCAGTTTTCATGAGTCATTCCTTGTTTCGATACGAACATTGGTAATCCATTTAACGCTATCAATGCCAGAAAAAAGAGACAGGAAATTCAATAAAATTTTATTGATTATTTAGACCGCACCTTAACCAGAACTTTTAAACGCCTGTTCAGCCCTTGGTGTTAAATTGCTTCAAAATGGGACGGTATGCGAGTGGGATCACATGCCATAAAGCGAAAGCAAGGAACACATGGCTGATTTAATTTTAATCGTGGACGATGAACCCGTACAACGCAGACTGATGCAGGGTCTGGTTGAAAAACTCGGTTATAAAACGCTTTGCGTGGATGGTGGCAAGGCCGCGATGGAAGCGCTATCAGGCCGAAACGGGTCGCGCATTTCCACAATCATTCTTGATCTCGTCATGCCTGACATGAGTGGCATGGAAGTGCTGGAGGCGATAAGCCAAGAAAAAAGACGCCCACCTATAATTGTTCAGACCGCGCAAGGCGGCGTTGAAACAGCCGTCAACGCCATGCGTGCCGGAGCCGTTGATTTCGTTGTTAAACCTGCTTCCCCTGAACGTTTAAAGGTGTCCATTCAAAACGCATTAAAACTAGGCGCACTTGAAGGTGAGTTAAAGCGCATCAGAAAAACATCCGCTGGCAAACTGACCATTGATGAAATTATTTCAGCCAGCCCAAGCATGAACAGTGTCAAGGCCATTGCACAAAAAGCTGCCAAGTCAAACATTCCGGTATTGGTTGAAGGTGAATCCGGTGTAGGTAAAGAAATGATCTCACGTGCCATTCAGGGCATGAGTGATCGATCTTCAAAAAGTTTTGTAACCGTCAACTGCGGTGCCTTACCTGAAAATCTGGTTGAAAGCATTTTATTTGGCCATGAAAAAGGTGCCTTCACTGGCGCATCAGAAAAACATCTTGGCAAATTTCAAGAAGCCAATGGCGGCACGCTATTTTTGGACGAAGTTGGTGAACTGACTCTCGACATGCAAGTAAAACTGCTCAGAGCAATCCAGGAAGGTGAAATTGATCCCGTTGGCGCCTCAAAACCAGTGAAAGTTGATTTCCGTCTGATCTCTGCAACCAACCGCAATCTAGAAGAAGAAGTACGCGAAGGTAATTTCCGTGAGGATTTGTATTATCGCTTAAGTGTTCTGCCCCTCACCGTACCACCGCTACGCGAAAGACGTGAGGACATTCCCGAATTGCTACGTCACTTTGTTGCAAGAATTGCAGCAGAAGAAGGCCGTGCAAACATCAAGGGCATTGATCGTGAAACCATCGACATGCTTTGCACATTTGATTGGCCAGGCAACATACGACAACTTGAAAACGCAGTTTTTCGTGCTGTAGTTCTATGTGAAGGCGATGAACTGACCGCAAACGAATTCCCGCAGATCGCTGCACAGTTAAATTATGAACTTCCGATTGTGGAAGCACCTCAAATAGACACACCTTCTGTCTCTCAAACCACAACACAAGACGCCGGCAATTCATCGCTTACGCAATCTGAAATACAAACAGCGCCGGAAAATACACTCAATTTGTTGACGCAGGAAGATGATATCATTTCACTGGAAAGCGCAGAATGCGAAATCATCCGGTTTGCGATTGAAAAATACAATGGCAGCATGTCCAAAATCGCCCGCAAATTGGGTATAGGCCGCTCAACTTTGTATCGAAAATTGCGTGAATATGGTTTGGAAGAAGCGGATACAAAAGAAGACGAACTAATGGCTTCTTGATTCGCATTATCAAACAGCCGCTAATCCACCTTAATATTCCGTTCACCATAGCTTCAAACGCATTTAAGGCTTGCCATTGTCCTGCCTGATTCAGCTTTTAACCCGTGTTTTAAGAAAAAAGTTTTTATCTATAGAATTTGTTAACATCTGTTAACCATAAATGAATTCTGATATTAATGTTTCACGAGTTGATAAGCCGGGGAAGAGTTTTAGAACTTGGACAACTTAAGCGCATATTGGACAAGCATTTTTAGCAAAATGCGTCATTTGGGCATGATTCGATGTCTGATTGCAATTATGCTTGTTTTCGCGATACTACCCACACAATCAGCCAGTGCGGAAACCCGCAAACTAAAGCTTTATTTCCTGCACACGGGCGAGAGGGCTGAAATCACCTACAAAAAGAACGGGCGTTATGTCAAAGGTGGCTTGAAAAAAATAAATCACTTCTTGCGAGATTGGCGTCGTAATGAACCGACCAAAATGAACCCGAGACTCCTCGATTTAATCTGGGAAGTTTACAAGGAAACAGGTTCCAGAAAGCATATTCATGTAATTTCTGCTTATCGTTCACCCGCAACGAACAGTCTTTTGCGTAAACGCGGTCGCGGTGTTGCCAAGAAAAGCCAACACACATTGGGAAACGCACTGGACTTCTTTATACCAGGTGTAAGCCTTACAAAGTTGCGTAATATTGGCCTCAAAAAAGGTATTGGTGGCGTTGGCTTTTACCCAAAATCCGGCTCGCCTTTTGTACATATGGATACAGGTCGTGTACGACATTGGCCACGCATGAGCCGCAGCCAATTGGTCAAAGTATTCCCGCGCGGAAAAACACTACACGTTCCATCCGATGGCAAGCCTTTACCAGGCTATAATATTGCAAAAGCAAATTATGAGCGCACCATCAAAGGCCAGGGCAATATTAAAATTGCCAGCGCTGAAGAGATCAAGAAAAAACCAGGCATCTTGCAAAAGCTATTCGCACGTGGTGAGGATGATGATGAAGGCGCGATTGGTGCTACTTCTGCCCCAAAAGCTGTTCAAACCAAGAAAATCAAACCAGCAGCACCCGTCCCAGCAGTGGAAGCACTTAAACCTGCCCCTGAAATCGTAGAACCTGTTGAAACACCTGAAACTGTTTTGGCATCCTTATCACCGAACCAGGTTCCTGTTCCAGTGCTTGCCCCTCGCATTGCGATTGCAAAACCACCTGAGCCTGAAGTAGAGCCTGTTATAGAAACAACGGAAGTAGCCAGCCTTGAGCCAATTGGAGACGATACACCAGCTCAGGAAATTGCAATTGCCATTCCAACACCAGCGGTCAGACCAAAAGCAGAAATTGAAACTGTACCAACGCTTGCTATCGTTGAACCAGAGCCTGTCGCTGAACCGTCAGTGCAAGTTGCAGCACTTTCAGCAAACGAGATCTCTAGCTTGCGCCAACAAGTTTACGCAACGCTTGAAAATGATACACAAAGCAGTGCTCCAGCTAATATTCCGTTTAAACCGGCTACGCAGGTGGCTGAATCAATTCCGTTCCAGCCACCAACCGAGTTAACACCTAGCGACGTACCAAGCTTAATTCAGTCAGCATCTTCTGCGATTGATCAGCAAATTGCATCCGTAGAACCCATCGACTCTGCGCTTAGACCTTCTAACGGCATTCCGGTTCCAGTTACAAAACCGCAAGCTGCTCCACAGCTTGTCACCGCATTATTACCTGCGGAACCGACACCGAGTCTTTCTAATGACATCGTCATACCATCGCCAGCACCCGAAATTGTTGGAGAAACAGTTACTGCTGCGATTAACATTCCTGTCCCACAACCTGCCCTTCGCCCAACGAATGTATCAGCCAGCGTTGAAGCGCCAAAGCCTGGCCCAAAAGCCGTGGTTAAAAAAGAAAATAAAGCTTTAAGCCTAAGCGAATTTAAAACAGCTAATCTTGATGAGCGCCTTGCTGGCAAATGGGCCCTGGCAACGGATGCATCCATCAAGGATATTGCTGACATTCGCCCACCCGCTTATGGACGCAACATTCTGCGTGAACTGCCTACAACCGTTTTATCAAGCGGGTTTTCACAAAACCAAATTGGTTCATCAACGGGTTTTTCAGGCAGTTCAGTAGAGTTTCTGGATTTCAAAAGCTTTAAATAATCAGCTTTAAAAGGGTCTAAACCTAATCTTCCAAAACATCATTATTTTGAGAGGCGCTGCCTTGTGTTGCCTCACCTTGCGATTCAAATTCCGGCAACATGCCCAGCGCTACAAGATATAAATCACGCACTGCCTCTTCTTCCTGACGTTCTGTCAGGTCTTTTTTGCGGAGCGAGACGACCTGGCGCAAAACCTTGGTATCAAAACCATTGGCCTTGGCTTCTGCATAGACATCACGGATATCATCAGCGATAGCTTTTTTCTCTTCTTCAAGACGTTCAATACGCTCCACAACGGATTTCAGTTGCTCACGCGCTACCATTGGATCTGACGACATTTAATTCTCCTCAAGGCCATTGCCTGTAATGTTTGATCAGTGACTTTTGTCAAAAGCCTCTTTTTGTTCCTGTGTTGCCTCTGTTTGATGAAGCTCTTTCCACTCATCAAATGGCATCCCGTATATAATCTCACGTGCTTCCAGCTTTTCCATATCAATGCCCTTTTCATTGGCAGCTTCCTGATACCATCTGGAAAGACAGTTACGGCAAAAGCCCGAAAGGTTCATCAGATCGATATTCTGCACATCCGTCCGCTCCCGAAAATGGGATACAAGTCTGCGAAAAGCAGCTGCCTCAAGTTCTGTTCTTGTTGCATCATCCATCATCATTTCTCCTTGCGAATCTGATCTAAAGAGCATTAATTACAAACCAAGCATCTTGCCACCTCTTAAAAAGGTTATCTGCTTAAAAGTTTCAAGGTGTAAAACCGTTACACCACGTATTTTTCATGAAAGCCGGTCATATTTCAAACCAAGCTATTCAAAATCAACTTTCATTCCCAACCGCATTTGGCGCTCTTTTGGTGGGCGGCATTATCATGGGGTTTTCTCCCGTCTTCGTGCGTGAGGCTGAAGTTGGCGCCTTTGCCAGCGCATTTTGGCGCGTCCTGTTTGCCATACCTGTGTTGTATCTGTGGGCGATTTGGGAGGCAAAGCGAAACAATCAAACCCTGAAACTAAGATTTTCAAAACCAGCCATACTTGCAGGCCTGATGTTTGCAGGGGATTTGAGCTTTTGGCATTTGTCGATTCTGAACACCACCATGGCAAATGCAACATTTCTAACAGGATTGGCACCTGTGTGGGTGATTTTACTCTCAAACCTGATGCTTAAGGAAAAACCGCCCAAGAATGCATTCTTTGGAATCGTCATTTGTCTGATTGGCATGGCGCTATTGATTAATGCCAGTTTTAGAATTGAACCGGATAGATTAATCGGCGACCTTTACGGTATCATCACATCGCTGTTTTTAGCACTATACGTAATCGCCATCAGATCGGGCACTAGAAACACGAGTAACAGCAGCTTGTTCTTTGTTTCAACCATCGTAACAACAATTGCACTTTTGGCCGTGGTATTGCTGGTTGGCCAAAATTTAATTCCTGCGACTCAAAAAGGTTGGGCTTCTCTTATCACCCTTGGGGTTTTAACACACGCTGGTGGCCAGGGGCTCCTGACCATTGCGATCGCTGCATTAACGGCTGCATTTTCATCGCTCGTCATTTTTATCGAAGCAGTTACAGCTGCCTTATCAGGATGGCTCTTGTTTGATGAACACATGGACTTTCTACAACTTGCAGGATGCGCACTTATTCTGATTGGCATCTGGGTTTCAAGGCCTATAAAAAACCAAAATTAAAGCCGATAGACCACCACGGCTTAAGTTGACATGAAATCAACTGTACGCGACAAATAATAAAGATGAATCGCAATTCAGGAATTGAAACGATCAAGATGATTAAAGCGGCAATCAAGAAAATTCTGGCCTGCAGTATTGCACTGAGCGCAGTTTCAATAGGCGCAAGTCTGGCAACCATCACGCCTGCACAAGCCGACTTTAGAATATGCAATGACACCAAAAGCCTAGTCGGCGCTGCTCTTGGTTATAAAAATGGTGAAAAATGGATATCAGAAGGCTGGTTCCAAGTCCCACCAGAAACCTGCAGCTCACTGATTGAAGGCGATCTGGATTCAAGGTTTTATTACATCTATGCTGAAGATGCAGACAAAGGCGGTCAATGGCGTGGCGATGTGTTTCTCTGCACCAATGAACGCGAGTTTAAAATCGAAGGCGTTCAAGATTGCTTCCCTCGTGGTCATATTAAAACCGGCTTCTTTGAAATCGATACAGAAAACCGCGCCAACTGGATGGTGCGCCTAACAGAACAATCGCAATCATCACCCGCACCTCAACAGTAAAGCAGCAACCATGCATCGTAAAAGACGAACTAAAATTCTAGCAACCCTTGGGCCTGCGTCGTCTAGTAAAGAAAAAATCACAGAGCTTTTTAATGCTGGTGCAGATTTGTTTCGCATTAACATGAGTCACTCATCTCATGACATGTTAAACGATCTGGTCGCAACTTTGCGCAGCGTCGAAAAAGAAGTGGGCAGACCGATTGGCATATTGGCGGATTTACAAGGTCCAAAACTACGCTTGGGTGAATTTAAAGATGATTCAATTGAAGTTTCAACTGGAGATAAAATCACGCTGGATTTGAATGAAGCGCCAGGCACACAAAAACGCGTTCACATTCCTCATCCTGAAATTATTGATGCACTTGAGCCCGGCCATAGAATTTTAATCGATGATGGCAAAGTCACACTTAAAGTCTTAAAAGCCAGCAAAAAAGATGCGCTGACAGAAGTTGTTAGCGGCACAAAGCTTTCCAGCCGAAAAGGGATCAGTCTGCCTGATTCTGATCTCGCGGTAAGCTCTCTTACTGAAAAGGACTACGCAGACCTTGATGCCGCACTGGCAGCTGAAGTCGACTGGATCGCGATCTCATTTGTTCAAAGACCGGAAGATGTTGCCGAAGTTCGCAAAATTGCAAAGGGGCGCGCGGGCATTCTCTCCAAGATCGAGAAACCACAAGCGCTGACAAAACTGGATGACATTATCGAATTATCAGATGCGATCATGGTTGCGCGCGGTGATTTGGGTGTAGAAGTACCCATTGAACAAGTGCCCGGCTTGCAAAAACAAATGACAAGAGCCTGCCGCAGGGCCGGTAAACCGGTTGTTGTTGCAACCCAAATGCTCGAATCCATGATTACAGCACCCATGCCAACGCGGGCGGAAGTCTCTGATGTTGGCACAGCTGTTTTTGAAGGTGCGGATGCCATTATGCTTTCAGCGGAATCTGCCGTAGGCGACTACCCGGTTGAGGCGGTCACCATGATGGACAAAATAGCGACCCAGATTGAGCAGGATGAAAACTACGACGGTATTATTTCTGCTCAGCGCTCTGAGCCAGAACCAACGGGTGCAGACGCCATATCATTAGCCGCACGTCAAATTGCAGAGACGCTGAATCTGTCAGCGATTGTTTGTTACACGGGTTCTGGCACAACCGGTCTACGCGCAGCCCGCGAACGCCCTTCTGTACCCATTATCGCGCTTTCACCCGTTGCAAGAACGGCCAGACGCTTGTCCATTGTATGGGGCTTGCATTGTGTGGTGACCGAAGACGCCAACGATCTGGATGACATGGTCGACCGGGCCTGCCGTATTGCAGCAAGCGAACGCTTTGCAAAACCTGGCGACAGGGTCATCATCTCCGCAGGCGTTCCCCTCGGTACACCGGGTGCAACAAACATGCTGCGAATTGCATTTGTCGCAAGTGATGGGCAATCTGGCATCTAATTAGAATTTTAAGGAGCGCATCTCTTGGACACACTTACCAGAATGCAGGCCTTTGTGGACATCGTTGAACAGCAGGGTTTTTCAGCTGCCGCCAGAAAAGTAGGCCGCTCCAAGGCACTCATGTCAAAATATGTTCGTGAATTGGAAGACGAGCTTGGTATATTACTGCTAAACCGAACAACACGGCAGTTTTCGCTGACAGAGGCAGGCGAAGTTTTTCATAAGTCGGCAATGGAAATTTTACAAAAAGTCGGCGACCTGCAAGATACAGTAAGGGAAGCAGGCAAAGGCCATAAGGGGCGCTTGCGGATTTCTGCACCGCGGTCTTTGACCGATCTAGAAATCGGCTTGCCCATCGTGGAATTTGCCAGCGCATATCCGGACATTACCATCGACATAAATCTCGATGATGCCATGGTGGATATGGTTGAAGAAGGCTACGACGTCGCTATTCGCATTTCACGCCTGACAGACTCAGCCCTGATTGCAAAAAAGCTTTCGGATTTCAGGCTGGTTCTTTGCGCAACGCCAGCGTTTATCGAAACACATGGCGCACCAAAATCACCCAACGATCTTGGCGATTTACCCTGCATTGTAGACACAAATCTGATGCGCAGAGCCAATTGGTGCTTTCTGGATGATGACGGCCAAGAAATTAGCGTGCCAGTGCGAGGCAATATTGAAGTCAACAGCCCGGAAGTTGCAAGACGCGCTGCACTCGCGGGTCTTGGCATGACTTTGGTTCCGGAATTTTCCATTGAACATGAATTAAAATCAGGCGCATTGATCAGTCTACTCGAAGATCGCATCCCGTCGGGCGGTGGCATTTATGCAGTTTACCCACACAGAAGACATGTTCCGGGTAAGGTTCGCGTCTTCGTTGATTTTCTGGCTGAGTGGTTCAAGACCAAAAGCAAAAGTGAATTGCAAAATTAATTCATTACTTTTGGTCGCATATATGTTTGTTGCCTAAAAAAAGCCGCGAGAGTATTGTTCATGACAACTGATTTGCAATTCAGGAATCCAGCCAGTGGCATTTAAAAAAACCAAAATTTTTGCTTCTTCCATAGCTTTATTGCTTGGCAGCACAATCCTGCCGAATGCGCACCCGCATGTGTTTGTAGAAGCAAATATGGAACTGGTCATCAATGATAAAAACCAGTTTACCGAACTGCGTCACGTTTGGCGGTTTGACGAGCTTTTCTCATCAACGATGATTATTGATTTTGACACAAATGCAGATGGTGAACTGGACGAAAAGGAAATGGCGGAAATTACCAAGACCATTCACTCTTCCATTGGTGAATATGATTTCTATACTGCTCTTCGTGCCGGCACAAAGGTGATCAATTTCTACGAGCCCGAAAAATTAAACGCCTACATGGAAAACGGACAGATGATCATGTTCTTTTCCGTTGAGCCTGAAAATCCTCATGATTTTTCAACAGCACCGCTTCGAATATCAGCCAGTGACACAAGCTATTACGTTGCCTTTGAATTCACTGAAAAGAATATCATTTTGAAAGAGAATGCTGAAAGCTGTAAAACCAAAGTCACTGTTCCAAACTATGATGAGCTTTACGCAAGCAACTCGGACACATTAAGCGAAGCTTTTTTCAGCAATCCCGAAAATCCAGAATTAGGCGATGAGTTTTTCTCGTGGGCAGAAATTACATGCTAAAGCAGATTGGCTTTGCTCTTATTTGTGTTTTGGCAGCCAGTTTTTGTATTAACTATGACATGGCAGCGCTCGCCCAAAGCTCTCTGGGTGTTGGCAGATCTGAACAAGCCATAAAACCTGAGGGCATGTTTGGCGGTATTTTATTTTGGATACAGCAACAGCAACAAGGTTTTTACAAATCGATGACCACATCGCTAAGAGCGATTAGGGATGATGGCAATACGGCTTGGTACCTGATTGGCCTCAGCTTTTTATACGGCATATTTCACGCAGCAGGACCCGGTCACGGCAAGGCGGTAATATCGTCTTACATGCTTGCCAATGAAGTCGCTGCAAAACGAGGCATTGCGCTCTCCTTTGCATCAGCACTCCTGCAAGGCATAACAGCTATCGTGATTATTTCTGCCATCATGCTATTTCTGCGTGGGACTGGCATAAAATCCAGCAATCTCGCGGGCACATTGGAAATCACGAGTTATTTTCTTGTGATGATGTTGGGTGTTTATCTGCTTTGGACAAAAGTTTTTATTAAAAAAACCGCGCACACACATTCGCATACACATTCTCACGCGCACGCACATGACCATCATCACCATGCACCACACCCTGACCCAGATCATGTTCATACAGATGATTGCGGTTGTGGGCATTCTCATGCAGCAGACCCAAAAATGCTGGAAGGAAAACTCGGCGTTAAAGAAGCCTGGTCTGCTATTTTTGCTGTTGGCCTTCGCCCTTGTTCGGGCGCCATCATCGTTTTGACCTTTGCGTTTCTGAACGGCTTGATCATGGCTGGCATCTTATCCACAATTGCCATGTCAATTGGCACTGGCATCACCGTTGCCACGCTTGCGCTAATCGCAGTGGGTGCAAAAAATACAGCGATTAAAATAACAGGCGCGCAAGACAGCCTTGCAACCATACACAGGGTGATCGAAATTTCAGGCGCAGCATTGGTCTTTATACTGGGTTTCCTTTTATTCACCGCATCCTTGACCGTCTGAACATAAATGTGAACAGAGCGACATTTTTTCATAGCCATTTGCATTGCAAATTATGAAAACAGCACTATTTTGCAAACATCTCCTAAATTCTGGAACGGTTCTATGTTGAAGAAAAACGATACAAAAGCG
>CALFBU010000077.1 GCA_937951455.1 uncultured Rhizobiaceae group bacterium | reverse complement strand
AATCTGTTGATGCGCTCTTTGATAACGGTCGTCGCGGTCGTACCATTACCGGTGCGAACAAACGTCCTCTGAAGTCACTTTCAGACATGCTGAAAGGCAAGCAAGGTCGTTTCCGTCAGAACTTGTTGGGTAAACGCGTTGACTATTCTGGCCGTTCGGTGATTGTAACCGGCCCAGAATTACTATTGCACCAATGTGGTCTGCCAAAGAAAATGGCTCTGGAACTCTTCAAGCCGTTCATCTACGCGCGTCTTGATGCGAAGGGCTATTCTTCAACAGTCAAGCAAGCCAAGAAACTCGTTGAAAAAGAAAAGCCGGAAGTCTGGGATATCCTTGACGAAGTTATTCGTGAGCATCCGGTTCTTCTAAACCGTGCGCCGACACTTCACCGTCTTGGTATTCAAGCGTTTGAACCTGTGTTGATTGAAGGTAAAGCCATTCAGCTTCACCCATTGGTTTGTTCAGCCTTTAACGCTGACTTTGACGGTGACCAAATGGCGGTACACGTACCACTATCTTTGGAAGCACAGCTTGAAGCACGTGTCTTGATGATGTCTACAAACAACATCCTGCACCCTGCGAATGGCCAGCCGATTATCGTTCCTTCACAGGATATGGTTCTAGGCCTTTATTACCTTTCGATTGTCAATGAAAACGAAATCGGCGAAGGCATGGTCTTCTCTGATATGAGTGAATTACAACACGCACTTGATAACGGCGTTGTGACATTGCATGCAAAAATTCGTGGTCGTTACAAGTCTATTGATGAAGAAGGCAACCCTGTCAGCACAATTTATGAAACAACTCCAGGTCGTATGATCTTGGGTGAACTTCTGCCACGTAATGGCAAAGTGAAGTTTGATATAGTCAATACAGAGATGACAAAGAAAAACATCTCTAAAATGATTGACCACGTGTATCGTCACTCAGGTCAAAAAGACACGGTGATTTTCTGTGACCGCATCATGCAACTTGGTTTCAAGCACGCATGTAACGCGGGTATTTCTTTTGGTAAGGATGACATGGTTATTCCTGAAACAAAGGCTGGCATGGTTGCAGAAACACAAGCGCTCACAAAAGAGTACGAACAACAGTACAACGACGGCCTGATTACACAGGGCGAGAAGTACAACAAGGTTGTTGATGCTTGGGCCAAGTGTGGTGACAAGGTTGCGGATGAAATGATGGATCGCATTAAAGCGGTACACGTGGATGAAGTAACCAAGCGCCAATTGCCAATGAACTCGATCTACATGATGTCACACTCAGGTGCTCGTGGTTCCCCAACCCAGATGAAACAGCTTGCTGGTATGCGCGGTCTTATGGCCAAGCCGTCAGGTGAGATTATTGAAAGCCCGATTATCTCAAACTTTAAAGAAGGTTTGACGGTTCTTGAGTACTTCAACTCCACCCACGGTGCGCGTAAAGGACTTGCCGATACTGCGTTGAAAACAGCGAACTCAGGTTACCTGACACGTCGTCTTGTTGACGTTGCACAAGATTGCATCATTACATCAGAGGATTGTGGCACGGATAATGGCCTTACAATGCAGGCTGTTGTCGATGCTGGTCAGGTTGTAGCTTCTCTTGGTCTTCGTATCTTGGGGCGTACTGCAGCTGAAGACATCGTTCATCCTGAAACAGGTGAAGTTATCATTCCTAAGAACCACCTTATGGATGAAGCGGACGTTGACAAGGTTGAAGCGGCAGAAGTTAAGACTGTGCTTATTCGCTCAGCGCTTACTTGTGAAAGCCAAAACGGTATCTGTGGCGCGTGTTATGGCCGTGACCTTGCTCGTGGTACAACGGTCAACATGGGCGAAGCAGTGGGTGTTATCGCTGCTCAGTCTATTGGTGAACCTGGTACACAGCTTACCATGCGTACTTTCCACATTGGTGGTACAGCTCAGGTTGTCGACAGTTCATACCTTGAAGCTTCTTACGAGGGTACTATCCGTATCCGTAACTCAAACATCGCCAAAGACAGTGAGGGCCGTAACATCGTTATGGGTCGCAGTGTGGCGATTGTTATTGAAGATGAGAAGGGCGTTGAACGCGCTTCACATCGTGTCAATTACGGTGCCAGAATACTGGTTGCAGAAGGCGATAAAATCCAACAAAGCCAGCGTATGGCGGAGTGGGATCCATATACACGCCCAATGATGACAGAAGTTGACGGTACCGTTGAGTTCGAAGATGTGGTTGATGGTCTTTCCGTTCAGGAAAATGCCGATGAAGCTACAGGCATCACCAAACGTGTTGTTGTTGACTGGCGTACAAACCCGCGTGGTGCGGACTTGAAGCCTGCTATTGTCATCAAGGACAAAAATGGTGAAGTTGCAAAACTCAAGCGCGGCGGCGAGGCTCGTATTCTTCTTTCAGTTGATGCGATCCTTTCAGTTGAGCCTGGTGCCAAGGTGAAAGCCGGTGATGTTATGGCGCGTATTCCAACAGAGAGTGCGAAGACCAAAGACATTACAGGGGGGCTGCCACGCGTTGCTGAACTGTTTGAAGCACGTCGTCCAAAAGATCATGCGGTTATCGCAACGATCGACGGTACAATCCGTTATGGCCGTGACTACAAGAATAAGCGCCGCATCTCGATTGAACCGGATGATTCAACACTAGAGCCAGCAGAATACCTAATTCCAAAAGGCAAG
>CALFBU010000076.1 GCA_937951455.1 uncultured Rhizobiaceae group bacterium | reverse complement strand
CAAGCTGAAGGCAAGTGGAAGCCAGCCCAGACTGACCGCGATTGCCAGTGACAAGGAAAGACCGGAAACTGCGCCAACCGCAAATGCAGCAGATGCAGGCGCTTCTTCGTCGTGGTTGGTTTTTCTGGAAAATGCTTCAGTCAATAAGACAAGCAGTAGCGCAAGCGCCATGCCAACCGCACCGATGAGCGGTCGTGTCTCAAATGGCGCAAGCCTTAGATAGGTAAACAATAATCCAAAGAAGGCGATGGCGGCTGTGGCGGATGCCAACCAACTGGCTTGACGTTTTGCTAATTCAGCGCTGCGCCAACTGCCCCAAATCGCAAGCAGGCTCGGTGGAAGCGTCAGTAAAAATACATTTGCCAAAAATCCGAAACGATCAACGGGCACGATACCTTTCAAAAAATCCTCGCTGGTATTGAGGCCCGGGATATTTTGCAGGTTCAGCTTTGAAGTCAGTAAAGTGATTAAAATGATGATGCTTGCGTGCACTGCGGTTGATCCCAGTGAGGAAGCCATGCAAGCGCCTGCAATGATGATGAGCGCTGTAGCTAGAGCCGTTGCCGTTTCGGGCAAGGACTGGTTTGCGCCCAGTTGCATGATAAAGGCCAGCGTCAATAGGCTGAATGATAAAGTGGTCACCCAGCTTGTTTTATTGTCTTCGATGTGGCGGTTTTGAAATTCATGCCAGCCGTAGCTTGCAACAAAAATTGCGGTAATTGTAATGACCATCATGGCACCAGCCAGACCGTTCGATGTCCCACCGCTCATGGCTGCGAGTATGATCCAAAGTGCTGAGAAAACGCTTGCGGCAATTGCGAGCCATGTCCAGGCGCGCAGTCTGGCAATGCTCATGACGACTGCTGTGACCGTAATCACGTGTAGGGCAAGAGCTATGGGGTTGGGGGCTCTGCTGTCCACCAGTAAGGGCGCTACATATGCACCCAAAACACCAATCGCAGCCAGTTTTGGGCCGTGAATTGACGAAAGCAACATGGTGCCGATGCCAATGACCGTTAGCCCTATAAAGGCAACTCCAGGACCTATGAAGCCATAAAGTGCATGTGCTGCATAAAGCGTTGCAAAGACGCCAATGGCGCCTGCGCCTGTCAAAATGCCTGGCACATCAGCTTTTGCATAAACAGGTAGATCAAAATCCTTGTCACTGCGGCGCAACCATTCACCCGCAGCGAATAAAGCGATTGAGAAGATGAAGCCCAAAACAGTTCGTGGACCAGGGCCTAGCAATCCAGCTTCAATGGTGTATTGGACAAGGAATATCAGCCCCAAGGCCAGAGCAAAGCCTCCCAGCAAGACACTCCATCTGCCGCCGACAAGACTTTCAAGGTCAAGTTTTGACGCCACTTTTGCAGGCTGGATGGTTGTTTTGTTGGGTTCTGGTATTTCTTCTCGTGCGGAATTTTCAAGCTCGGGTTCTTTGTTGTTTTCATCAGAGCTGGATGTTGCTTCCAGTGGTGTTTCTTCTTTTTCTACAGGTTCGGAAATTATATCGTCTTTGACCGCTTCCGGCATTGCGGACTTTTGCGATGGCAGGATGCCTTCATTGAGATAGTCTTCGATTGCACCCAGTCGGGATAAAGTTTCCTGGTGGGATTTTGCTTCACGCTTTGCCAGTCTTGATGTTTCTTCAAGACTTTGTTCCATGCGCTTAAGCCTGCCGCTGTTACTCAATACAGCAATCAAGCAAATCAACGGCAGCGCAATGAAAAAAAGCGCTACTAGAACCAGCAAACCTTCCATGTGCTTCCCTCTCAAACGCGATAATGTGTTTCACTGTTTCACACGGAAAAGTAAAGTCAATCATCGAGCATATAATCATGTTGATAAGAGAGGTGAGTGGTTCAGGAATATGCCCAGTTGGGGGGACTGTTTGCGTTCAAATGGAGGGGGAGGTTTGAACGTTAGCTAATCCTGAACCACTCAAGGGGGGGAATTAATCCATAAATGGATAATCTGTATAACCTTCCTTGCCGCCGCCGTAGAATGTATCCTGATCCGGCTCATTCAGTTCAGCGCCTGTTCTATAACGTTCAGGCAAATCGGGATTTGCAATAAAAGGTCGTCCGTAAGAAATGGCGTCGGCATGATTGTTTTCAATTGCTTCTGCACCAGATCTTTCATCATAGCCGCCGTTTGCCATGTAGAACCCTTTGTATTTTTCACGTAATTCTTTCATCAGAGCTTCGTCTTCCGGGCTTTGTTCATTACCTGGGAAGCTTTCAACCACGTGTAGATATGCCAGGTCTTTTTCCACTGCAAAATCATAGACGTTTCCGAAAAGAATGATTGGAGCACTTTCGCTCATGTCATTAGCTTGACCCAGCGGCGATAGTCTCATGCCGATCTCACTAGGCCTCCATACGGAAGTAACTGCATCGACAACTTCGCGAAGAAAACGGGTTCTGTTGGTAACAGATCCACCATATTCGTCGGTTCTTTTGTTTACGCCATCCTGTAAGAACTGATCGATGAGGTACCCGTTCGCGGCATGCACTTCTACGCCGTCAAAGCCAGCTTTTTTGGCCATTTCACTTGCGTTCACATAGTCTGCAATCGTTTCTTCGATGCCTTCATTGTCTAATGCGACAGGTTCGGAAGTGTCTTCAAAACCGTTGGCTGTGAAGGTTTGCGTTTTTGCTTGTATTGCGCTGGAAGATACCGGTTGTTTACCGGCGGGTAGAAGGGAGGTGTGGCTGATGCGGCCAACATGCCATAACTGGCAGTAAATTTTACCGTCGGCGTCGTGCACAGCATCGGTAATTTTCTTCCATGCTTCGACATGGTCAGTGTTGTAAATTCCCGGTGTGTCGAGATAACCCTTACCCATCGCCGATATTTGTGTTGCTTCTGAAATAATTAAACCAGCAGATGCGCGCTGTTGATAATATTCGATTGCCATATCTTTTGGCGTGCCATCACCGTGCGCCCGGTTGCGCGTCAAGGGGGCCATTAAAACCCTGTTTTTAAGGGTGATTGATCCCATTTTTACAGGTTCAAATAGCGCTGGTACATTGGTCATGAATGCCTCACTTGTGATAAGTTCTGATGATAAATGTAGCGCGGCGAGTTTTGTTCCCAAAAAAATAAAAAAGTTTGATTTTTTATTCGCCCCTTGGAAAACGGTTTTGCTCTTCCAGAATATTCAGGTCCATATGATTGCGCATGTAGCGCTCTGAGGCTTTTTGCAGGGGTTGAAAATCCCAAGGGTAATAATTGCCGTTACGCAGGGCTTCATAGACAACCCAACGTGCTGCCTGACTTGCACGAACCTCTGCATCAAATTTGGCCAGATCCCACTTTGTATCAGCAAGATTTGAAAGCTTGTAATAGGCTTCTTTATGGGCGGCGTCGTTTGCCAGGTTTGTTAGCTCATGTGGGTCATTTTCCAGATCGAAAAGTTGAGGCGGATCCAGCTCGCATTTTGTATATTTGTATTTGCCATCAATGAGACAGACGAGCGGTGCGTAAGAGCCTTCGGCAGCATATTCTATTGGCACGGGCGCGGAGCGTTTTTTGCCGTGAGAGACAGGTGTTATGTCCTCACCATCTGTCCAGGGCATGATGGAACTCATGTCGACGCCTGCAAGGGCGCATAAGGTTGGATTGATATCAAGGTTGGAGACGGGTTCGTTGATAAGACCAGATTTCATTTGCGGAGCGCAGATCATGAGGGGTGTACGTGCAGAGCCCTCAAAGAAGCTCATTTTGAACCAAAGACCTTTTTCACCGATCATGTCTCCATGGTCAGAGCAGAAGATGATAATGGTATCTTCTGCCATACGACCCCCTTCAAGGGCTTCCATGACCTCGCCGATTTTGTCGTCAATGTAAGAAATGTTTGCGAAATAGGCGCGGCGTGAACGGCGAATGTCTTCTGACTTGATGTCAAAATTTGTATAATCATTTGCAAGGAATAACCGTTTTGAATGTTCATCCTGCTTTTCAAACGGTATGCTTGAGACTTCCGGTTCAAGATGTGCACAATCCTCATATAAATCCCAATATTTTTTGCGTGCCACATAAGGGTCATGGGGATGGGTGAAGCTTACGGTTAGAGACCATGGTCGGTCATCGAGGCGTCTTGAGAGGTTTCTGATTTTTTGACAGGCGTTGAACGCGACTTCAT
>CALFBU010000075.1 GCA_937951455.1 uncultured Rhizobiaceae group bacterium | reverse complement strand
TCCGCAACAGGTTTTGAAAGTGGCACCATGTCCGCTTTACCGTAAAGCACAGAACGCGCGCAGGTGAGGGGGACTTCAAGCGAAGTGAGGTGAAAAGGACGATGGAACGTGAAGTATGGACCCTTGCCCATTTTCAAATCTTCCATACGCTCAGTAATGCGTGGATGAGACATATCCGCAATAACAAAAACACCAGGTGCAACACCCTTGCCGACGGAATAATCAACGCACCCTTTTTGCGAAAGAACACCGCCATCCGCTACCGGGATTAATGTCGACGATAGTTGATCTAAAGCTGCAGCAGGCCCATGCATGCCGGCCTTGTCAGGGACAAGCCCCGTGGCATTGGCGATGGCGCACATTTCCACCATGGTTTTGGAGCCTTCAACAAACTCAACTAACATGCGGACATTCATATTCCGCGCCTTGGCTTCTTCCATATATTCATCAGGCACCGCATCAAAATTAAGCGGGTTGTTCTTGCCCTTGCCGGCACAGACGATCTCATGGCCCATGGCTGAAACAAACTCGATCAACTCCATGCAGGAAGAAGGTTCATCACCCGCACCAAGGGAATAAACAACGCCCAAACGTTCAGCTTCTGATTTTAGATAAGGCCCAATACAAACATCCGCTTCCACATTCATCATGGTGAGATGCTTGCCATACTCCATGGCGTGAATGCCAATTTCTGCGCCCACTTCGGGTACGCCTGTTGCATCGATTACCACATCAATAAGAGGGTTTTCGGCAATCATCATGCTGTCCGCAGAAATCGCCATTTTCCCCGCTTCAATGGCACTGGACATTTGCGATTGGTTTTCGACAAT
The DNA here is from genome assembly GCA_937951455.1 of uncultured Rhizobiaceae group bacterium. Classification (GTDB taxonomy): domain Bacteria; phylum Pseudomonadota; class Alphaproteobacteria; order Rhizobiales; family Rhizobiaceae; genus JAALLB01. The sequence goes on along the minus strand of CALFBU010000075.1, from coordinate 4,026 downwards.
CTTGCCATTTTCATCAGAGCCAAAGGCGACTTCCATGGCGTGACTTGCCTTGTTCAGACCTCGATCCGAGACAGCAGCAACTTCAATGCCTTTCATGTGAGCAACGCGGGTGATGACATCCGTGCCCATCTCGCCACACCCCACAAGCCCGATGCGTATCGGCTTGCCGGTCTCAGCACGGGCTTCAAGGTCTTTGGCTAGTCCGGTTAAGGATACATTGGTTGGCATTTTCCCCTCCATATTCTTTTCCTGAACGTAGCACGGGAAATGAAGGGAAGGGAATAAGTTAAACCGCTTCTTTCATGCTTTCTTCAATGTAGATGTCGCGCAGTTGGGAAACCACTTTGCCTGGCTTGCCTTCGCCGATTGTGTTGCCGTCAATTTCCACAACAGGACAAACAAAGGCTGAGGCCGAAGTAAAGAAAGCTTCAGAAGCATTGGCAGCTTCTTCTTTTGTGTATGGGCGTTCTTCAACTTCCATTTGAAGAAGTTCAGCACAACGTAAAACTGACTTTCGTGTAATGCCGTGTAGAATTGAGTTGGAGAGATGGCGTGTGACGAGCTTGCCGTCCTTGGTTACGATCCAGGTGTTGTTTGAAGTGCCTTCATTAATAAAGCCGTCCTCTTCCATCCAGGCATCATCAACGCCCGCCGCTTTCGCCATCATCTTCGCCATGGAAGGGTAAAGAAGTTGCGTTGTTTTGATATCACGACGACCCCAGCGCTGATCAGGAACGGTAATCACACGCGCACCTGTTTGATACATCGGGTTATCGAGCGGGTTTTTAGCTTGTGTGAAAAGAACCAGTGATGTTGGCGTTCCAGCTGCCGGATAGGCAAAGTCACGGTCCGCAACGCCGCGCGAAACCTGCAGGTAAATCATGCCATTTTCAAGATTGTTTTCTTCAACCAGTTTTTTGTGAATTGAAAGAAGATCGTCCATCCACTCAGGCTTGTCCATGCCAAGCTCGTTGAGCGAGCGTTCAAGGCGCACCATATGTCCTTCAAAAGCAATGAGTTTGCCTTCTAGCACAGTGGTCACTTCATAAACGGCATCAGCCATAAGAAAACCGCGATCAAAAACAGAAACCTTTGCTTCTTCTTCGCGAACAAATTCACCATTTACAAAAACAATTCTGGACATGTGTTTTACCCTTTAAATTAACCCCATAAACCGCTGAGCGGTGGATGCATTGTTGAGCCTTCATAGCGAATGCCGTGTGCCCTGTCTTCTGCCAAAAGCAGTGGCCCATCCAAATCTACAAAACTGGCACCCTGCGCAACGAGCGTTGCAGGCGCCATGCCGAGCGACGAACCTACCATGCAGCCCACAAAAATGCCAAACCCGAGCTCTTCGGCTTTTGCTTTCATCTTGAGTGCTTCTGTGAGGCCACCTGTTTTATCAAGCTTGATGTTGATGATATCATATTTGGTGCGAAGTTCTTCGAGACCCTCACTGGTATGGCTCGATTCATCTGCGCAAATAGGCATGGTGAATGTATTGCCTACCAAGCCGCTATCGTCGGCCTCTGGTAAGGGTTGTTCAACCAGTGCAATGCCAAGTTCTTCAAGGTGGGGTTGAAGCGCTGATAGATCAGACAGCGACCAGCCTTCATTCGCATCCACCATGATTTGACTTTCAGGCGCGCCTTCGCGAACGGCTTGCAATCTTGGTAGATCATCTGGTGTGCCAAGCTTTAGTTTTAGCAGAGGACGAAACGCGTTTTTCTTTGCATTTTCTCGCATCTCATTAGCGCTCTCCAAAGACAATGTGTATGCAGTGGTAAGCTCTTTTGGCTCTGATAAGCCTGCAAGTTGCCAAACCGGTGTGCCTGTTTGTTTCGCTTCCAAATCCCAAAGCGCACAATCGATTGCATTGCGCGCGGCGCCCGCTGGCATAATTTCTTGTAGCGAATCGCGTGTCAGATCAGATGGCAGGTTGGAAAGAAGCTCCGTAACACTTTCAACACTCTCGCTATAACGTGCATAAGGAACGCATTCGCCTTGGCCTGTCACATTTCCATCGGAAACTTCAATACGAACCACATGCGCATGGGTTTTCGCACCACGGGAAATGGTAAAAACATTCGCCAGCGGAAAAGTCTCAGCATGAATATCAAATTTTAGCATGGATTAGCCTGTCTATAGTTGGCGCCAATCTAGTAAAGTTTAGTGCCAGTTTATAGTGCCAGAGTGTCTCATATGATGAGTCCTCAACAGGCAATTACATGCCTTGCTTATAGTCACCTACTTCTTCATTTTCACGAAGAATACTATCAACCGCTTTAAACATTTCCATCTTGCGTTCTTCGGATACAGGGCTTTCTATGACGACAACCAATTTGGGTTCGTTCGATGACGCGCGAACCAGTCCCCAAGTGCCATCCTCTGCAACAACGCGAACACCGTTGACGGTTACAAGATCACGAATGGACTGACCACCGACTTTCTCGCCAGCTTTCTTCATGTCTTCAAAACGTTTTACAACCTTGTCGACAACACCGTATTTGGTTTCATCCGCACAATAAGGCGAAAGCGATGGTGATCCATAGGTAATAGGTAATGCACGTCGAAGATCAGCCATGGTTTTATCTGGGTTTCGCTCGAGCATGTCACAAACGGCAAGAGCGGTTACAATACCATCATCATAGCCGCGGCCAATTGGTGCGTTAAAAAAGAAGTGACCTGATTTTTCAAATCCAGCCATGGCACCCAGTTCATGGACACGGCGCTTGATGTAGGAGTGGCCGGTTTTCCAATAATCCGTTTCTGCGCCTTGGGATTTTAAAACTTCATCGGTTAAAAATAGACCCGTTGATTTAACATCGGCTACAAATTTTGCACCTGGGTGCACGGCAGAAATATCACGCGCCAGCATAACACCAACCTTGTCGGCGAAAATCTCTTCGCCTTCGTTATCAACGATACCGCAACGGTCGCCATCGCCATCAAAACCAAGCGCAATATCTGCACCTGTCTCCATCACACGATCGCGCATTTTGTGCAGCATTTCCATGTCTTCTGGGTTGGGATTGTAATTGGGAAAAGAATGATCAAGCTCCGTATCCATATGAATGACATCAATGCCAAGTTTTTCAAGAACCTTGGGAGCAAAAGCGCCAGCTGTGCCATTCCCACAAGCAGCAATGGCTCGGATTTTGCGTTCATAGGGTTTGCGATTGGCAAGGTCGTCAATGTAAGCTTGCGCAAATCCTTCAATAAACTCATATGAGCCGCCAGACTTCAATTGCCATTCGCCGTTCAAAACCATATCGCGAAGCTGATCCATTTCTACAGGGCCGAATGTGAGCGGGCGTTCGCAACCCATTTTTACGCCCGTCCAACCATTGTCATTATGCGATGCGGTGACCATGGCAACGGAGGGGCAATCAAGCGCAAATTGTGCGTAATAGGCTGTTGGCGACAAGGCCATGCCGATGTCTTTAACGCGTGCACCCGCTGACATCAAACCTGAGATGAGCGCGAGTTTAATCGACATGGAATAACTGCGAAAATCATGACCCGTAACAATATCGGGACCCGCACCCAGCTTTTGTATGAGAGTGCCCAGTGCCATGCCCAATGCCTGTACGCCCATGAGATTTAGTTCGGGTGCTTTGTCTGAGGATGGGTGACCAAACCACCAACGCGCATCGTATTCGCGAAAGCCCGTCGGTTTTACAAGCGGTGTGATTTCAAACGCATGTGTATTTGGTTTTGTATCTGGCTGGGTTTTTGGAAACATTGGAAGTCCCTTGATTCGGAAGTTAAACTGAACTTGTCAGTTACATGACCAAGGGTCAATCTTTTCAAGCTAGTCTATGAGACGGTTGTTATTGAACGAGCAACATCTCTTGGTTTTTAACCTCAAAGCTGCTGAGTTGGCCTAAAAAACTCATTCCCAACAAAGTGGAGCTTAAAGCCTTGTCATCAAGCACAGCGGCTTGGACATTCCTGACAGTCACATTGCCGATCTGAATTCTATCAATCACCGCACCTGCGGCCATGGTAGAGCCATTGGCTGTA
>CALFBU010000074.1 GCA_937951455.1 uncultured Rhizobiaceae group bacterium | reverse complement strand
GTGGCGTGTGCTTTTGTGATGACTGTTAGGTTCGGCCGATCCATAACGGGATGAAGATAAGCGGCAGCAGCAGAACAGCGTTCGCCACGTCTTTTATCATCATAAAAATGGGTTACCTGATACTGCCCAATACCTTCCGTTTCGCCCGCATTGAAATCTTCCTTGTAGCGCAACTGCATTGCCTGGCCTGCTTTGACGAAAGCATCCGTGATAGGACGTGGCGATTGCTGATCACAGACCATCAAGGGGCCATCATCACCGTGGATTTCATTAGACCCTTTTTGATTGTTTTCCGATTTCCTGAAATAGGGCAAAACCTCATCCCACGACCAGCCTTCGCATCCCAGATTTGCCCATTCATCGTAATCAGCTTTGTGACCCCTGATATAGAGCATGGCGTTAATCGCACTTGAGCCACCCAGCGCTTTGCCTCTGGGTTGATAACCTGTTCGACCATTCAGGCCTTTTTGAGGAACGGTTTCGAAAGCCCAGTTATTGATTTTGGGACGGCCTGGTACCATCGCAACGATTGCAGCGGGAACGCGAACCAGAATATCGTCGCCCTTTCCCCCTGCCTCTAGCAGACATACGCTGATATTAGGGTCTTCGGTTAATCGCGACGCCAAAGTCGAACCAGCTGAACCACCTCCGACAATTACATAATCAAACGTCATCTACATATTCCTTGCATCATTTTACGTAAACGTAATTACTAGTGCAAAATAAGCAGAGATTGCGAGTCATTACAAGGCTTTGTCATATACCGTTAACGTTGCAACTTGATTGGTCACTTCCCTGAAAAGCTTTTGCTTGATGCGTTTTGGATATTCATCAAAGGTATTGGCCGTCATAACAAATGAACCATTTCCTGCAATCACATGATCGCGGTAGTAGCTTGTTAAATCATCAGCTGAGCCCTCAATTGCAAGTCCGTTGATCGTAAAGCCATCCTCTGCCAGAAGGTTTCTCAAGCCCAATGGCTCAACGCCCTCATTGGAATATCCATCTCCTGAAACATCAATCACCTTACGCTTGCAATCTGACACTTTTTCAAATTGTGCGGAAGTAAATGTAAGCGCATCGCCTATTGCTGTAGAAAAGTTACGCCACGTGCGCGGTGCTTTTTCAAATGCATCTGCCATCGCTTCGATATCATCATAATCTGAAATTTGTTTCCATGGTACTGAGATGATTTGCCTTGAAGTACCAGTCCATTGCACCAGCATAAGCTTGGCCTTTCGAGAGACCAATGCCTCAGAAACCGTAGGATCGCGCAAGGCGCCTGCAAGTCCGTTCATTTGCAATGCATATTCTTCACGATCAACCGAACCCGATATATCAACAGTAAGCGCCAAAGCGACTTCGCAAGCTTTTAAAGGGGTAGAAAGTACAAAGCTTAATACGAACAGAACAACCGAGAATAAGCGTTTTAGCATAACAAACCTTTTGCAATCAGATTAGCCTTAATCCAGTTTATGAAACGGGCGCTTTTCGTCAATCTATTGTTGAATTAGCTCCTTCATTATCAAACACAAAGCTGTGATTATTTTGAATAGAGCGAGGACAACACTCAGAACCGCTTATCCAAGCGAATTAAGCATTAACAAATTATGATGAGAGTCATTTTAATTCTTTGAATCTAATAGACAGAATCTTTATTCCATTAGTTTATCCATAATCCCGTACTGCATGAAAATTATGCACAAATTCAAAAGTTTAGTTTATTAATTTAGGTAATGAGTAAAACATGGTTTCAAAGCTTAAAGCGCTAATAAGAGACTGTGCAGGTAATATAGCAACGGCAAGTGCCATGATACTTCCGCTGCTTTTGGGCGCTGGAGCCTATGCAACTGATTACGCGATTATGTACCATCAAAAATCTGCACTGCAGGAAGCTGCAGACGCGGCAGCGCTTGCTTCCGTTAAAGAACTTGGCTTGGTCGGAGCTGATGAAGACTTAATTAGTGCTGTAGCAAATTCGTATGTTCATTCTATTTTTGATAATTCTTCGACGATTAATAATGGGAATGCAGAATTAGAAATTATTGCGACCCCTTCAAAAGAAAACTCGCAAGTTAAAATCGATTTAATTTATTCATGGACACCGTTTCTAGCGCATTTGTTTGATTACCGTGTCACACCTATAAAAGTATCCGCAACAGGTGCTTTAGCAGGACAGTCCCTTACCTGCATTGTCGGATTGATGCAGCCACAACGTTTGGCTAAATCCAGCATACACCTTGATGACCGATCTCTTGTTCAAGCCAATGATTGCGCTGTATTCTCTAATTCGACTTCAAGATATGGCCTGCGTGCAGATGGTTCGTCTGAAATGAATGCCGGGTCCATATGTTCTGCAGGCGGTGTTTTGGAGTTTGGTGGGAGCGCTAAATTTACGCCTAACCCAATTACAGATTGTCCAAAAATTGAAGATCCGCTCATAGACCGCCCTGCACCAGTCGTCATGGCGTGCCGACATAATTCGATTGAGGTCAATATCGATACGGTTCTAAAACCAGGTGTTTATTGTGGTGGCTTAACGATCTCCGGCAATGCGAGCATTACCTTTGAGCCTGGTGTTTATATTATAAAGGATGGACCTTTAATCGTAAAAGATACAGCAGCGATGACAGGTCAAAAAGTTACTTTTTTCCTTACAGGGGAAGACTCTGTCTTCGACTTTCAAGCTAATACTACCATAGACCTTTCTGCTGCCGAAACCGGAACGACAGCAGGTATTCTGTTTTATGAGGACAGGAACGTGGATTATAGTTTCGACTTTAATCCTTTCTTTCTGAACAATCTCCCGAAAGATGTCAGGCTACATAAAATCTCCAGTAATGATGCAAGAAATCTTTTGGGCACGCTTTATTTGTCAAGAAGCATTCTGCTTATTGACTCGGATGCGCCTGTTGCGGACAATTCAGCTTATACGGCCATCATTACAGGTCGTCTGTGGCTGAAGGAAGGCCCAACACTGACGCTGAATTCAGATTATACAGATACTACTGTTCCTGTTCCGAACGGTTTGCTGGGTACCACGCCAAGGCTATACAACTAATTCTGTTTTCAATTCCAATTCAAGCTTGCTGGCATCTTCCATGGCATAAACATCTAGTTCATCAGCACGGCCCCGTATTGATACTTTTTTCGGAGTATAGCCTGAAAAATCCAGCTCGCTGATTTGCACTGTCTTGCTTGATACAATCATTTGAGTTTTCAAGTCTTTATTCAGACTTTCCAACCTGCTGGCAGTGTTTACCACGTCACCTATCGCCGTGAGACTGATGGCTTTATTGTACCCCATGTTGCCAACGATTGCCTTGCCGCTATGGATTCCAATACCAATCTTCAAAGGTTCCTTGATGTCATGCAAGAGCGCTGCGTTGAGTTGTTCTAGTCTTTCAGACATTCGCTTTGCAGCCATAATAGCTTCCTGCGCACCCGTTTTCAAAGGCTTATCAATACCAAAGATTGCCATTACGCCATCTCCAATAAACTTGTCCAAATGCCCGCCAGCCTCTTCAATCGCCTTGCCCATGGCTGCGAAATATCGATTGAGCAAAAAGGCCGTATCATATGGTAGTTGGCTTTCAGACATTTTTGTAAACGCTCTGATATCTGCAAACAGGATGGCGACTTCCTGTTCCTCGCCCGGCTTATGGCGAGATTGATTGAGTGCCTCTTTCGAACCAATGTTCGGGCGCAACAATGCGCTTACGACAAGATCCTTATCTACCTTCAACTGGCAAGCCAATCGCACGTTGGGATCAGCGTTGATGCGTTGGAGTATGTTCTTTTCTTCAAGTGATAGCGGTGGCAGATTACCGGGATCACCTTCCACATGAATGCGACATGTCGAACATCTACCCCGCCCGCCACATACAGATGCATGTGAAATGCGATTTTCTCGCAGATGCTCCAGAACGGTATGCCCACGTGGCACTTTCAGCTCAATCGGTTTATCCAGTTCCAACGCACTGTAGCGGAGCTTCATAACACTGGTTTTTTGTTTCCAAACCCACCTGCCGAAATGGATAGCAAGAACGGATAGGATGATTGCAATAATGCTGCTGATGATAATTGCTTCATTCTCCAGTATGAAGTCGACGTAGGCATCCCCTTGCTTGTTGACCTTTCTTACAAGCCTTGTAACCCATGCTTCATCCTCGGCAAGTCTGGTAACCTTGAACCCTGCTGAAATAATTCCTGCAACTGCCAAGGTTGGTATCAAGATTGACAAGCCAGAAATAACGGGCAAGGCTTGATTATACCAACGTTTATAACGCAGCCAGTAATGCCACCCAATGCATGAATGTATCCAGACAAGCAATAATGCTGCAAAAACCATCACGGCACGATATGGCGTTTCAATCCATTGGGCGTAAAGTTGAAATTTGTACCCTTCGTTCAGGCCAAAGGCTTCATAGCCTCCACGAGTTGAAAGCACATGTGCTGCCAGTAATAATGGAATTGCAAAGCCTGAGATCAGCTGAAACAATTCCCAGCTTTTCATGCGCAACGAACGGCGTGAATACAACGCCCAAACTGCAAGTCCTGCATGCACAGTTAAACTAGCAACGATGAGAATAGTGCCTGGAAGCGTGCGCCAAGGTTCAACCGTATAGGCCAAGGTGTCATTCATCAATTCAAGTGAGACTAATCCCAAAGCATGATTTGAAAAATGTCCCAACACAAAGATGAACAGGATAAAACCACTTACCAGTCTGAGCCTGCTTATCATTTGTGACTTACCTTCTATATGTTAACGCAAGTCTGGCGGCGTTGCCTCTTCTACCAGACTTGTTATCGCGTCATCCAAATTCATCGACGTTTGATCTTTAGAACCCAAACGACGGATATTGACGCTGTTTTCTTCCGCTTCTCGCATACCACAGACCATGATTACCGGTACTTTGGCAAGTGAGTGTTCACGCACCTTGTAATTGATTTTTTCGTTGCGTGTATCAGCTTTCGCGTTCATGCCAGCTTTTTTGAGTTTTGCAACGACTTCATGCGCATACTCATCTACTTCGCCTGTAATGGTAGCAACCACAACTTGTTCCGGGGCTAACCAAAGCGGGAAGTGACCTGCGAAGTTTTCAATCAGAATACCCAAAAATCTCTCCATCGAACCACAGATTGCTCGGTGGATCATGACGGGTTGCTTCTTGTTGCTATCACTGTCGATATAAAAAGCGCCAAAGCGTTCTGGCAGGTTGAAGTCGACTTGTGTTGTCCCACACTGCCAAGTACGGCCGATGGCATCTTTCAAAGTGTATTCGAACTTGGGGCCATAGAACGCACCCTCGCCTTCGTTGATGCCTGTTTTGATTTTGCCACCTGATTGCTCTTCGATGGTTTTGAGAACATCCGTCATGATTTCTTCGGCGTTATCCCAGCTTTCATCACTACCAACCCGCTTTTCAGGACGTGTTGAAAGCAGCACTGACATCTCTTCAAAACCAAAGTCTTTGTAGACGGATAAAATCAGATCGTTGATGCGCAGACATTCATCGCGCATTTGCTCTTCGGTACAAAAGACGTGCGCATCATCCTGGGTAAAACCACGCACACGCATCAAGCCGTGCAAAGCACCTGATGGTTCATAACGGTGGACGTTACCAAATTCAGCCAATCGAACAGGCATTTCGCGGTATGAGCGAAGACCGTGTTTAAAGATTTGAACGTGCCCCGGGCAGTTCATCGGTTTGAGCGCAAAGACGCGCTGGTCGGCTTCCTCATCCTCTTCATTGACCATGGCATGGGCAGACTTCACGCCAAACATATTCTCATTGTACCA
>CALFBU010000073.1 GCA_937951455.1 uncultured Rhizobiaceae group bacterium | reverse complement strand
GCCATTCCAAAAGATGCGCGGGTTTTACTGGCACTTGGTCGTCAATATATTGACCTCTTTCAAACGCGTGATGATGTGTTTTTTCTGGTCAGAATGGTAGACCAGCCAGAGCATGCATTGCCCCTGCCAAACCATCAACTTTTAATCGGAAAGCCGTCGAGCGACTGGCGCAATGAGGCAACCGTTCTTGTTGATAATGATATTACGCACATCGTTTGCCGCAACTCCGGCGGAACAGGTGCCTACGCCAAAATAGAAGCTGCACGAAATATGAAACTTCCAGTGATCATGGTTGGCAGATGAGTAATCAAAACAAGAGCCCTGAAATTGTAATCGCTGGCGCAGGAAGCATTGGTTTTTATATCGGCGGATTGCTTCACGATGCGGGCGAAAACGTAACCTTCCTGGCTCGCCAACGTATGGTTGATTATGTTGGTGAAAATGGTCTGCATCTAACAGACTATCTGGGTCTGAACATTCATTTGACTGCAAATGAACTATCCATGGAGACATTCCCTGATTGTCTTTCAAAGGCTGATATCATTCTCGTCACTGTCAAAAGCGCTGCAACAGAAGAAATGGCAAAACTGATTTCGCAATATTCCAATGAGAATACAATCGTCATTAGCCTGCAAAACGGCCTGTCAAACAGCGCACTACTTAAATCAGAGCTGCCAGATCATCAGGTTTTGGCGGGCATGGTTCCCTTTAACGTTGCCCAAATGAAGAATGCCCGCTTTCACAGAGGAACCAGCGGCAATATTGTCATCGAAGACACTAGGAACAATCTGGCGAAGGCTCTTAGCTCGAAAAACCTGCCGTTTGAAGCAAACAAGGAAATTGAGAACATTCAATCTGGCAAACTTCTCTTAAACCTGAACAACGCCCTTAACGCATTATCAGGATTGCCACTTCAAGAGCAACTGGGCAATCGCGGATGGCGTTGTCATATGGCAGATCAAATCACGGAAGCTCTAGCCGTTATGAAGATTGCGGACATGAACCCCGTGCCACCCTCGCCTGTGCCAGCAAGTCTCATTCCCTATATTTTAAAATTGCCTACGCCGCTGTTCAAAATCATCGCAAAACAAATGCTCAGCATAGACCCTTATGCGCGCTCTTCCATGTGGGCAGATCTGCAAGAGGGAAGAAAAACTGAAGTCAACGAACTTCAAGGCGAAATCATTCGCTTGGCTGAAAAGTACAATTTAAATGCACCTTTAAATTACAAAGTTATGGCGTGCATTAAAGAGGCTGAAAATAAAAATCAGGGGTCACCAAATCTGAAGCCTGAAGACATCTGATTATCGCCTTTGAGCAAAGAAGGATGCAAAACCGGAAGTCACCAAAATGGCAAGACCAACAAGGGTCCATTGGTCTGGGAAATCTCCAAACACCAAAATTCCAAACAAAGTCGCATAAATCAACTGCATGTAAATCAGCGGTGCAATACGACTGCCATCGACCAGAGATGATGATAATACGATTGCCATGTTTCCAACCGCAGACGCAGCCGCACTCCACAAGATCAAGCCTGACATTTCAAAATCAATTTGAGGAATGGAAGCAATACTCCAAGGCGTTAACATCGCAGTTCCCATTACAAGATTAGACAAAAGCAACATGCGTGGCGCAGCAACATGGCTCAACCAGCGCGTGGTTATGAGAAATGCCGCGTAAAACAACCCACCCATGAGCGCATATATCAAGCCAGGCGACATGGAAATTCCAGGGCGCACGACAATCAAAACGCCAAGAAAGGCAATGATTAAAGTCACTGTTCGAAACCAGGTTATCTTTTCCTTCAAGAATAAAGCTGCTCCAAAATAGGCAAAGATGGGCCCAATGAAAAAAGCCGCAAAGGCATTCGCCAACGGTTCGGTTTGTATTGAATTTAAAATCGAGACAACCGCTGCGGTTACAAACGCGGAGCGAAGCCATAAACGCCAATCCCTGAAAACAGAAAAGTTAAACCCACGGCCTGCAAACGCAATCCAAACCAGAGCGATCCCTAAGCCATATCTGCTCCATGCGATGAAAACAGGCTCGACATCTGTATGTTGGAACATCAGCTTACCTGCCGTATCCCCCAAGGGTATTCCGGCAATACCTATACCCATAATCAGCGCCGCAAGCGTGAAGGGTGAAAAGGATTTAAACCAAGCCATTTATATACTTTTAATCATGTGAGCGCTTTAATCTGTATAAGACATATTATCCAACAAACAAGCTATCTAAACATAAGACAAGGGCATATGCTCTAACATGAAACAGGAGCATAAGCCTAATGGCAAAATTTTGCGAATTCGAAAAAACAACTTCCGACAGACTGATCTACGTCAACTCAGATGAAATCATGATGGTGAGTTACGGCGAAGATAATAACAGTTCGACCGTAGAACTCTCAGGACAACGTTCATTGCTTATCAAGGGCAACGTTAAGGAAACCATGGTAAAAATCAAAGCAGCTGAATGAACAACTTTATGAATTAAGAAGGCCTATCAGACCTTCTTTTTCTTGCCCTTGTTGCGCAGCACATGCGCATAGTCTGAATTATACAAATCACTATCTCGGAAGTTTACTTCTCCAAGCACTGGGCCAACCAGAATGAGCGCTGTACGGGTGATCTTGTGCTTGCGGACTTCTTCTTTCAT
>CALFBU010000072.1 GCA_937951455.1 uncultured Rhizobiaceae group bacterium | reverse complement strand
AACCGTACTCAAAACGTTGCGTCACAGGCTCATCAATTACATCTCGAACAACACTTCATTGCGACGCATGAAACCAGGCGTAAAAGGATCATTATAGTAGGCGTAGAGGGGCTGGCCTTTAGGGGTTATGCCCTTGGTTTTTAGCCAGGCTCTCAATTCCTTTTCCTTGGCTGCAAGCAATTCGTCAGTCTGTTTGCCGCTGAACTGAATTGCAACACGCTTTTTGGCTGGTATTTCACGCAATCTTACCTCAGCATTATCAGGCTTTGGCAGGTCAGAAAGGCTGTATTTCGATGGCATGATAAATTGTACCGTCCAATCTCCACCCTTCTTTTGTTGCGTTACAGGTGCAGTCATTGAGATTTTCTCACCTTCGCGTTTTTTGGCGAAAATATAGGAAGCAAGCGGACTAAAGGCATTTCGCACCGCACTGCCGCGATTGCCAGAGCGTTTGATCTCGGCGACACGCAGCGCAGGATATTGCCTGACTTCGATTTTACCATCTCGCTCAAGCACTTTATATTTTGGTTTTTCCACTTTGGCAGCATACACAAAAATGCTACCTGCAACCAGTATCAGTAAGCTGAGCAAGATTGAAACGGGTAGCATGAATTTCCTGATTGTCATTTTTCTTTTCCAAATGTTGTTACATTTAGATAATGCAATTCAGGGGCTTTTCAATTGTTGAGCTTATATCTTACGAGAATATAAAATCGTTTGCATCAAGCGTTGCGACATCAAAATCTGTCAAGATTATCGTGCTGCTGGCGCCATATGTAATCCATACGTCTTCACCTTGCTGCCTAACAAATAAATCCTCAAATTCGGTAACTTCAGGATTGCCCGATATCAGGATACGATCATTTTCGGCATTATTGGAAAAATCCGTGATTACATCGTATGAATCACCCAGCGTGAAGGCAAAAATATCCGCTCCCCCTCCTCCAGTCAGTATATCCTGTGACGTACCACCGATGATGATATCATTGCCAGCGCCGCCTATGATCAGATCCTGACTGCCGCCGCCATCCAGATATGAGCCGACATCGGCTCCATAAATGATTTCCGTGCCTGTAGAGCCTTCGGCATGGGCAAATACAACGTCATTGAATGCAAACATATCAATGTTGGCATGTCGCGATCCGCCGCCGCTTACAATATCCCAAAAGCCATTACCGCTTCCTGTGTTTTGCTCAGGGTCATAGTCCAGCACAGCGCGCAGAACGACGACTTCATTATGCATGTCGGGTGAGCCGTGAAAATTGATGTCCCGATTGGTTTCGGTCACTTCGATGTAATTGCCAACTTCTGCATTCCAGGAAGAAAAGAGAACGGCATGGCGCACGTTAAATATCTCTATGTCCGTAATGGTTGCATCGAAAGTTTCGTAAAGGTTCACGCCATAGCCATTCCCTGCCGTACCCATGTTATGAGCGCCGTTTACGTATAAATTATCCGCAATGAGGTCAATTGTGGTTCTAAAATCGAACGCCGAACTTGGTGCATCCAGTATTGATATCCCTGAAAGCTCAATACCGTCAGCACCCTGAATGAGAATGACAGATGTGTTCAAGAACTCTGTTAAAGGGTTGGTAAAATCATTGTAGTTTGGTTCAAGATCAATACCACTTGTCACCGTAAAGTCTTGAAGATTAACATTTTCCAACAAATCCGTTGTGAAAATCTGTGTCACGCCCGCTTCAAACTCATAAGCCAGATTAGAAGCAAGGGTTATCGTATTTCCATCGATAGCCTCAATACGCACCATCATTTCACGAAAAGGTCGATCATCTGCATCTTCAAAGGAAACATTAGTCCAGCCATTTTCCAGCAGATATTCTTCTGTATTTGGCTGAGCAATATAAATGACATCACCGACGCTTAAACCAGACGCATCAGCAAGCACTATTTGATTTGATCCTGGAGGGGTATGTGTTTCAAGCGTTGTAAGAAGTTCTCGCCCGCCTCCGGTAACCTCAATGGCATTGCCGCCTGTCCCTTCAGCAAAGGTGAAGTTTAAAATCGTACCCTCTTCGCTTTGACCTTTGAGGGTTATGTCATCGCGGCTGATAGAAATTGTCTCAGAGAATTCATGGGTGCCGTCTTCCAGAATGATAATTGCACCAGGTGTCGCATCTGCAATTAATGTGTTGAGTTGTTCGGCAGAAACGCCTGTAGAAACGGAATATGTGTTGGATGCTGCATCAAATTCGATTGGGCCATTATCGTCTTGTTGCTGGTCTTCCTCGTTTTCTTTTTCCTTGCGCTTTTCTTCTCTCTCTTCTTGACGTTTTTCTTTGCGCTCTTCTCGCAACTCTTTTTTCTTGTCGCGCCAATGTACCCTTAATTCTTTAAGCGTCTCGAAGTCATTGCCGTGTTCTTCAAGATAGTCTTCACCGAATGCCTTATCAAATTTAAGTTTCAGTTTCTCATAATTGGGATGATCCTGATACGAGCTTGTTTGATCGGTAGAATGGCTGTTCCCATTTTCCTGATTATCATTCTGATTGTGCTTTTGATTTTTTTTATTTGCTTTGCGCGCCATGGTCTTGTCTCTTTATTTCCGCCGCGAAATAAAATGACCCTGCTGTAAGTTCGAACCTAACCTGATATTTTTACTTTGCAAGCGTGTCGACCATGCCTTTGCAATCGATGGTTAACTGACAATTAATTGATTGGATAGCATTACATTTTATCTTAAATTTCACTCTTGATATTGAATTCATGACGCAGACACATCACTTTTTGAAAATAATCGATAAAAACCTTAGGAAATGATGATATGAGCAATAATACCTACACCCCGCCTGAAGTATGGACATGGGAAAGTAAGAGTGGGGGTAAATTTGCCAACATCAATCGCCCTATTGCAGGCAGTACGCACGACAAAGAACTGCCGCGTGGCGAACACCCGCTACAGCTCCACTCAATGGGCACCCCAAACGGCGTAAAAGTTACCGTGATGCTGGAAGAGCTTTTAGCGGCAGGTCACAAGGGTGCCGAATATGATGCATGGATGATCCAAATTGGTGAAGGTGACCAATTCGGCAGTGGTTTCGTTGAAGTGAACCCAAACTCTAAAATCCCTGCCCTGCTTGATACTACGACCGACCCTGAAACCCGCGTTTTTGAATCTGGTTCAATACTTCTATATCTGGCAGAAAAATTCGGAGCGTTTATTCCGCAAGATCACAAGGGGCGTACAGAGTGCATGAACTGGTTATTCTGGCAAATGGGATCAGCGCCATATTTGGGCGGTGGTTTTGGTCACTTCTATGCCTATGCTCCAGAAAAGTACGAATACCCAATCAATCGTTTTTCCATGGAAACAAAACGTCAGCTTGATGTTTTGGATAAACACCTGGCGGAGAACGAATATTTCTGCGGCGATGAATATTCCATTGCCGATATGGCGATTTGGCCTTGGTATGGGGCACTTGTTAAGGGGCTTTTATACGGTGAATCTGCCAAGTTTCTTTCCGTGCATGAATACAAAAACATGCTTCGATGGACAGATGCAATCGCAGCCAGACCAGCCGTTAAACGCGGTCGAATAGTCAATCGGACTTGGGGTGCAGAAAATGCTCAACTGCGTGATCGTCATAGTGCAGCCGACATTGATGAGGTTCTCGCAAAACCTGCTGAATAAACTTATTTTTCAGCATCTTACTAAGGCCATTTCATGGTCATGATTGCACCACTATTAGGGATGAGAATCCATGTAATTCTTAACCCTAATAGGACATTTTATAATGAACAAAATCATATTCAAATCTACTGTTGCCGGCCTAGCTATCGCCATGCTTGCCATCACTGGAATGCAAAAAGCTTCTGCGCTAGACGCACGTATCGAAGTTGGTGTTTTAACGTGTGTGGTTGAAGGTGGCACAGGGTTCATTCTTGGCTCAAGCAAAGAGATGTCTTGCGACTTTGACGGTCTCGACGATTTTTCTGAAAGCTACACCGGTACTGTAAAGAAGTTCGGCATTGATATTGGCAAAACCGATACAACAACCATCAAATGGGCAGTTTTTGCACCAACGACCGAACTTGAAGCTGGTGCGTTGGAAGGTAATTATGGTGGTCTATCTGCAGAAGCAACTGTTGGCGTAGGCGTTGGTGCCAATGCAATGGTTGGTGGCCTTGATAAATCAATCGCCCTTCAGCCTTTTAGTGCGCAAGTACAAGAAGGTCTGAACATTGCAGGTGGCATTGGTACAATGTCGCTTAAAATCAGCAACTAATAATAAGTCTTATACTAGACCCTATCATGAATGAAGCGGACAGATTCTGGTGTATCCAAATCCAGACTGGCCGCCTCACCCAGTTCTACTTCAATCACCCTGTCCCGGTTGGCAGCCATGATATGCCGCGCACCCACATCGCCTTGAATGGTGCTCAGTTCATCGAAAAATGCGCGGGGCCATAATACAGGGTTTCCGCGCTTACCTTGATGCGTGGAAACAATAATATGATCGGGATTTTTCAACGCAGCGTTTGCAAGCAGATCGATCATGTCTGAAGTTATCAGAGGCATATCACCAAGCAAAATGAGCGCTGATGAAACATCTTCTGAAAGCGATTTAACACCGCAAGCAATTGATGTGGAAAGTCCCTGTTTATAGTCAGGATTATGATAGGCTGATAATTCCAACCCCTGCAAAGCAGTTTCGACTTCATCCGCGAGATGTCCCGTTATGACCAAGGTATTTTCTATTTCAGAATTATGAACCGCTTCGCCGACATGCCGTACCATGGGCTTGCCCATAACTTCGACAGTCATTTTATTGGTTTCACCCATTCGGCGTGATTGACCAGCGGCCAAAATAATTGCCGCCATTGAATTGGATGAAGACGTTTTCTTCTCACGCGGATGCGGTCTGCTACCCGTTTCCATCAAAAGCCCGCCAACGCCCATCTGTGCCAGATCGGAACTTGAGACCAATACATCAGCCAATAGCCTTTGTAGCACCCAATCAAACCCGTTTTCAGCAATCGATCGCGCACAACCCGGTGCACCGATGACGGGTTTGTTCGCAAGTTCTGCCAGCAACATCAGATTGCCTGGGTCAACTGGCATTCCAAAACGGATGATTTTACCACCCGAATCCTCTATGGCCTGAGGAATGCAGTCTG
>CALFBU010000071.1 GCA_937951455.1 uncultured Rhizobiaceae group bacterium | reverse complement strand
AGGCTCGTTCCATTTTGCGTTCTGCTGAATATCCAAAGATGTCCAGTTTCGTACCGCGAAGATGTTTGTATTTTGCCAGCAGTCTGAATGATTTCATCATCCACGGACCGAAGGCGCGTTTGCGTGGTCGACCGTTAGGCTTTTTGCCAAATCCAACGATGGGTGGTGCAAGGTGGTAATTAAGTTTGAAGTCACCATCGAAAGTTTCAGAGATCTGTTTCTCAAATTCCCCGTTTGTATAGAGGCGTGCGACTTCATATTCATCTTTATAAGACATGAGTTTGAAAAGATTGCGCGCAACAGCGTTGGTCAGATCGCGTGACTTGCCCAATTTGCTTTCCGCTATTTCCACCTTGGAAATGAAATCACGATAGCTTTGTGCATATTTTGCATCCTGATAATCTTTCAGGTAATCAGCACGCTTATTGATGATTTCTTCAAGCGTATCCGGTTCTTTTGAAGTCGGGCGAAGTTTATCCAGTATCGCGTCTATTTCACTAGGGTCGCTTGCAAATTTTCTTCCCCAGTTAAAGGCGCGTTTGTTCGCAGGGACTGCGACCGCGTTCAACTCGATGGCACGTTCAATCGTTTCTGGTGCTAGTGGTATCAAGCCTTTTTGACAGGCAAAACCGATCATCATGATGTTCGTGGCAATTGCATCGCCGCAAACGGTTTCAGCAAGTTTAGTAAAGTCGACTTGCGTGGGATCCTTGCGCACGTGCTTTTTAATATCTCCAATAACAGCCTCTTCACGGAAATCGTAATCACGATCAAAGATGAAGTTTGATACAGGGTTCAAATGTGTATTGAGAACGGCGTTTGTATTCTCCGGGCTAAAGAGCGCGATGGATGTCTGGGCAGAGGCTACGACAGTGTCTGCTGCCAACAGCAAATCTGCTTCACCGGTTACGATTTGTGGTGCGGTTACCAGGTCAGGTGTTGGGGCCAAGCGAACGTGTGATAGAACAGCGCCGCCTTTTTGAGCCAAGCCTGCCATATCCAGCATGAGCGCTGCCTTACCCTGAATGTGTGCAGCCATGCCGAGAATCGCGCCGATGGTCAGCACTCCCGTGCCACCCACACCTGTAATGGCGATGTTATAAACGTCATCCAGTTTTGGTGTTTTTGGGGTTGGCAGGGATGATGCATCCAGTTCTGGCAGCTCAGGTTTTTTGAGCTTGCCGCCATGGACAGTTACGAACGATGGACAGAAACCTTCGACGCATGAAAAGTCTTTATTGCAAGAAGACTGGTTGATTTTACGCTTGCGACCGAATTCGGTTTCCAGGGGTTCAATTGAAACGCAGTTGGATTGAACGGAACAATCGCCGCATCCTTCACAGACTAGCGGATTGATGAAAGCGCGTTTGTCAGGATCGGGTGCCAGTCCGCGTTTGCGGCGGCGGCGTAATTCTGCCGCACAAGTTTGATCGTAGATGATTGCGGTACAGCCTTTGACGGTACGCAGGTGTTTTTGAACTTCTTCAATGTGGTCACGGTGGCGAATTTCAGTGCCTTGCGCCAATTGGTGCGGTGCATAACGTTCTGGCTCATCTGATACGAGCCAGATTTCCTTAACACCTTCAGCCTTTAGCTGTTTGGAGATGGTGCGAGGGTCTATTTGTCCATCATGTGTTTGCCCGCCCGTCATGGCTACGGCATCGTTGAACAGGATTTTATAGGTTATGTTTGTGCCTGCTGCGACTGCGGCTCTGATCGCCATATAGCCTGAGTGGAAATAGGTTCCGTCGCCAAGGTTGGCAAAGACATGATCTTCGGTAGTGAAGTGGTTTAAGCCGTTCCAGCTTGCGCCTTCGCCTCCCATATGGCTGAAGGTTTCTGTTTTTCTATCCATCCAGACCGACATGAAGTGACAGCCAATGCCAGCCATGGCGCGACTTCCATCCGGTACTTTGGTCGAGGTATTATGCGGGCAGCCAGAACAAAAATGTGCTGTTCTGGTAACAGGCGCTTCATGGTTCTTTTTAATGCTGGCGCGTTCGTCATAGTAGCTTAATTTTTGCTTGATGCGGCTAGCCAGTCCTTCCGGAAGATCAAACGTTAACAACCTGCTTGCAATAGCGCGTACGGCTACGCCTGCAGTCATTTCTTCATTGAGCTTTAAGATGTGATTATCTTCATGATCAAATTTGCCAACAATGCGTGGACGCACGTCTGCACGCCAGTTGAACAGTTGCTGTTTAATCTGGTTTTCAATGATCTCACGGCGTTCTTCGATGACCAGTACTTCATCCAGACCATCTGCAAACTTTCGGATGCCTTCAGGTTCAAGTGGCCAAGGCATGCGTACCTTGTATAGACGTAGGCCAATTTTATTGGCTGTCTTTTCGTCAATATCCAGCTGGCGCAAGGCTTCGCGAACGTTTTCGTATGCCTTGCCGGAAGAAACGATGCCAAAGCGAGGCTTTTTACTATCGAAAATTAATTGATCGACATTATTAGCGCGTGCAAAGGCAATTGCTGCATAAGCCTTGTGTTCTTGCAGGCGTTCATCCTGTTCAAGAATGCCATCGGGCCAGCGCAGATTTAGTCCGCCCTCAGGCAGCTCATAATCTGTTGGCATGATGAATTGTTTTTTCTCGCTTGCGAGATCAACAACGCCAGTCGTTTCAATTGTATCTGAAATTACCTTGTAACCTACCCAAGTTCCTGAATAACGGGACATGGCTGTGCCCAACAAACCAAGTTCGACAAACTCCTGAACGCTGGAAGGAAACAGCATCGGCATGATGGCTGCCATAAAGGCATGATCTGACTGGTGCGCCACGGTGGACGACTTCGCGGTATGATCGTCACCGGCAAAAGCAAGAACGCCGCCAAATTTCGAAGTGCCTGCCGAGTTTGCGTGTTTCATGACATCGCCGGAACGGTCAACGCCTGGGCCTTTGCCGTACCAATAAGCACTTACGCCATCGACGGTTGCGCCAGGTGTTGTGTCAATTTGTTGAGTGCCCCAAACAGCCGTTGCTGCCAGATCTTCATTGGTGCCTGGTTGAAAGACGATACCTTCTTTATCTAGGTGTTTTTTGGCTTGTGTGAGTGCAAAATCGTATGCGCCAATAGGGGAGCCGCGATAGCCTGATATGAAGCCACCTGTTTTGAGCCCTGCCTCACGGTCGCGCCTCATTTGGACGATGGGCAAACGAACAAGCGCTTGCGTTCCGTTCATGAATACTTTGCCTTCGGTGGCGGTATATTTATCCTCGAGTGAGATTTCACTTGCTGCAATGATATCGCTTGCCGGTTTATTCTCACCCATGAACGTTCTCCAATTTATATTGAAATTTAAGTATGACCTATCAGGACAGAAATTACAGTTCAAAATTTAATCCATCATGAAATTTTATTAGGATTTTATCCTCTCAAAAAACAAATTATGGGAGTAAAATCTAAATTGGTAAAGCAGACGTATTTTTGATTTCGTTTAATGCAAAGTGAGAATTAAATGTTCCTACGTGTGGTAGCTGCAAGAGTTGGCCTTTTACAGTCTTTTCATACTGGCGAACCGTAGAGACAACCACGCGCAGGAGATAATCAAACTCACCGCTCATGGTATAGCATTGCATGATTTCAGGAACAGATTGCGTCGCTTCCTCAAAGGCTTCCAACGCTTTCGCTGAATGCGTGTCCAATCTTACAAAAACAAAGATTGAAACATCAAGGTCAACTTTCTCGGCGTCCAGCTTGCAGACTTGTGATTGAATAACACCGCTTTCCTGCATTTTTTTTATTCGACGCCAACAGGGTGTATGGCTTAGACCCACACGGGCACCAATATCATTGATATTCATGTCTGCAGATTTTTGTAAAATGCGCAGTATCTTAAGGTCAATTTCATCTAGATTTATGTTCATACTGCAAGATTGCGCAGTAAGACTAAAAACGCAATCCTTAAGTGCCAACGATCAGATGGATGGTTGGACGGCTGTTCCTTGGAATTCATAATCTGGCCTAAAGCCATAGAAAGTGCTGGCTTTCAATCTTTTTATTTTTTATGTAACGACAGTTACCTAAAACAAGGATTTCCCATTTGTCTTCATATTTGGTTGCTGCTTTTTACAAGTTTGTTGCACTACCTGATTATAAAGCCTTGCAGGGCGGCATTCAGGATTGTGCAGTTGC
>CALFBU010000070.1 GCA_937951455.1 uncultured Rhizobiaceae group bacterium | reverse complement strand
GATTATCATCATTATGGGGTTGCAGTTTTTAGGCGTTTTCAAGTTTGCCTTTTTGCAACGCGAAGCCCGTTTTCAAAACTCTGGTACAGGGCCTGTTGGTACCTTTGTTATGGGGCTTTGTTTTGCTTTTGGTTGGACACCCTGCATCGGGCCAATATTGGCGCCAATCCTGGGGCTGGCAGGCTCTCGTGAAACGGTAGGCGAGGGCGCATTCCTGTTGGGTGTTTATTCAGCAGGTCTTGGCATTCCTTTTGTCTTGTCAGCGCTCTTTGTAGGCCCGTTTATGAGCTTTCTTGATCGTTTTAAAAAGCACTTGGGCCGCGTTGAACAATTCATGGGTGTCTTGCTTGTCCTGACCGGTATTCTCTTTCTGACAGGCGGCATGCAGGCATTTGCCTTCTGGCTACTGGCAACTTTCCCGATACTTGGTTCTATTGGTTAAACTGATTTGCGTCGGAATACTTTAAGCGGCAGAGTTGCTATTACAATGCCGCTTAGAATGAAGATCGTACCATTGATGTGATAATTTTCCAGTGTCTCGCCCAGGAAAAACCACGCAAACAAAAGTCCCCATGGGGCTAGCAGATACATGAATATCCCTGCAATGGATGCGCCGAGCATTCTGATCCCATATTGAAAGGTCAAAAAAGCACCGATAGAAGACAAGAAAACAATACCCATAATCAGCAACCATTCTGTTCGGGTTTTTGGCAGATCGCCAATGTACATGCTCTCGTAAGCCGCGAAGGGTGCAAGAGTGATTGTTCCACAGATACTAAGCAGTGTTAAAAGTGGTAGCGTTTTTAACGTAGAATAGTGTTCTGATTTCAAAAGAACGGAATAGATTGCCCAAGAAATGGCTGCGGCGACAAAAATCAAATCCCCTACATTAAACTTTAATGACAAGAGATTATCGAGTTTGCCATTGGCGATAATGATTGCTGCTCCAATAAGCGCAAACGAGATGCCGACGATCTCACGTACAGATATTTGTCTCCCTCGCCAAATAGCTTCAACGGCCAGAATCAATATCGGCGGTGTCGTGTAGATTAGAATGCCGTTTGTCGCACTTGTGTAGTGCAGCGCGAAATAAACCATTCCGCCGCAAATCCAGAATGCCAAAAATCCGCAAAAGAATGAAAGTGATTTATTTGATTTGTAAACCCGCATCATTTCAGGCCATTCGTTTTTACAAAACAGTAAGAGGATGGCTGAGGTTAGTCCCCAACGAATGAATGCGAGTGTAAAGGGCTCTACGCTTAAGAGTTGACGACCAAAAATAACATTCGTTGTAAAGAATGCTGGCGCGATAAACAGTATGATGTAAGCAAAGAGGGTTGCGTGTCGAGAGGGCAAAAATGGCTCGTAATAGATTATTTAGATGACTATGTTATGCGAAAACTACTGTTCAACTCCTATAGAGTTGGATATTTGAACGCAAGCAAACATATTTAGAATCACTATTGGGAAATGGCTTATGACCAGAACATGTCTTTCACTCATATTGGCTGCAGGCGAAGGCACTCGGATGCGTTCTAGCCTGCCAAAGGTTTTGCATGAAGTTGCCAATATACCCATGTTGTCACATGTCATGCGGGTTTGTACTGCCGCTGAAAGTGACAAGATTGCCGTTGTTGCAGGCAAAGGCAGTGAGCTTGTGATTGATGTTGTTCAAAAAGAGAATGCTTCAGCCAGTGTGCATGTCCAGACTGAGCGTTTGGGTACGGCTCATGCTGTATTAGCCGCAAGAGAAGCGATCGAGCAGGGTGCAGATGATATCTTGGTTCTTTTTGGTGATACGCCGCTATTAACACCGGAGACGCTTTCCAATATGCGCAATGTGCTTGCTGAAGGAGCGGCAGTTGTTGTTGTAGGCTTTTACGCAAAAGATCCTACAGGTTATGGCCGTCTGCTTGAAAAGGATGACAAGCTTCTAGCCATACGCGAACATGCGGAGGCAACCGAAGAAGAACGTGCTGTTGATTTTTGTAATGGCGGCATCATGGGTTTGAGTGGACAGCATGCTTTGGCATTGCTGGATGCGGTTGATAACAAAAATGCCAAGGGTGAGTATTATTTGACGGATGTTGTTGAGATCGCGAATGCTCAAGGCTTATCCGTCAAAGCGCTTGAAGCACCTGAAGCTGAGTTGATTGGTGTAAATACACGCAATGGATTGGCTGAAGTTGAGGCGCTTTGGCAAAATACTGCAAGACAAAAATTGATGGCTTCCGGTGTGACGATGCAAGCGCCCGAAACTGTATTTTTAAGTGCAGATACCATCATTGAACCAGATGTTGAGCTTGAGCCTAATATTGTGTTTGGTCCCAAAGTGGTAGTGAAGTCTGGCGCAAAGATAAAAGCATTTAGCCATTTTGAAGGGGCTGTCATCGGAGAAAACGCTGACATTGGTCCTTTTGCAAGGTTGCGTCCTGGTACGGATCTTAGCGCGGGAACGAAAGTTGGTAACTTCGTGGAAGTTAAAAATGCAATTGTGCACGAAGGTGCGAAGATTAATCATCTGACCTATGTGGGTGATGCAGAAATTGGCTCAAAAGCAAATATTGGCGCTGGCACGATTACATGTAATTATGATGGTATGAACAAGCACAAAACGACGATTGGGGCAGGCGCGTTCATTGGCTCTAACAGTTCGCTTGTAGCGCCTGTTACGATTGGGGATGGGGCTTATATTGCTTCCGGTAGTGTGATTACCGAAGACGTGCCTTCTGATGCCCTCGGTATTGGTCGTGGACGACAAGCCAATAAAGCCGGAATGGGTGAAGAAATACGAGTCCGCAATGCTGCCTTGAAAGCTGAGCGTTCCGCAAAGTAGTTTAGGATTTGCTAACCATGCGAAATGAACGCTTGGTAACCAATTTATAGTAGTCTCAACGAAATGTTTTGAAATGATTTGTTTATTCCATGATGGGGTCAAACCATTTAGGGAATAGGGGTCATTGGGATAACGGGGTCTGAAATATGTGTGGAATTGTTGGAATTGTAGGAAATGAGCCGGTCGCGCCGCTTTTGGTGGACGCTCTTAAAAGGCTTGAATATCGAGGATATGATTCTGCAGGTGTTGCGACCCTTGAAAGTCAGGGGCTTGATCGACGTCGTGCCAAAGGCAAGCTTGTAAATCTTGCAGAGCTACTGGATTCTTCACCACTATCTGGCACAACTGGTATCGGGCATACGCGTTGGGCGACTCATGGTGTGCCCAATGAAGTCAATGCGCATCCTCACTTCTCAGAAAATGTAGCACTTGTGCATAACGGTATCATCGAAAATTTTCGTGACTTACGCGATGAGTTGGAAGCTGATGGCTATTCCTTTGCTTCTGAAACAGATTCAGAAGTTGTGGCGCACTTGGTCGCCAGAAACCGTAAAGCGGGTATGACGCCTCGTGAGGCTGCTCACGAAGCAATCAAACGTTTGGAAGGTGCCTTTGCACTTGCAATCATGTTCAAGGATGAGCCAGATCTTATTGTGGGTGCTCGAAATGGCCCGCCATTGGCAATCGGCCATGGTGAAGGTTCGATGTATATTGGTTCCGATGCAATCGCACTTGCGCCATTTACCAATAAAATTACTTATCTTGAAGATGGTGACTGGTGTGTCATCTCAAAGACTGCTGTTGAAATCATGAATATGGAAGGCAAGTCGGTTGATCGTGTCATGCAACTTTCTATTGGTTCCAGCCTCATGGTTGATAAGGGTAACCATCGCCACTTCATGCAAAAAGAGATTTTTGAACAACCGGAAGTAATTTCACACACGCTTTCGCATTACCTTGATTTTGGCAAGTGTGAATCCCGCGTGCAAGAAGACCTGCCATTTGATTTTGCAAAACTCGATCGCATTGCGATCTCTGCTTGTGGGACTGCATTTCTCGCGGGTCTTGTCGGTAAATACTGGTTTGAGCGTTATGCGCGTTTGCCCGTTGATATCGATATTGCTTCAGAATTCCGCTATCGCGAAATGCCGATGGCGAAGAACGGACTTTCGCTGTTTATATCGCAATCTGGTGAAACGGCTGATACGTTGGCCTGTCTTCGTTACTGTAAAGCTCAGGGGCAGCATATTGGTGCAGTTGTGAATGTGAGAGAATCCACCATCGCTCGCGAGTCCGATGTGGTTTTCCCAACCTTGGCAGGACCAGAAATTGGCGTTGCTTCAACAAAAGCCTTTACATGTCAATTGTCTACGCTGGCTTCTTTAAGTATCGCTGCAGGTAAGGCGCGCGGTACATTGAGTGCTGAAGATGAGCACCAATTGGTTCGGGATTTGACCGAAGTACCTAAATTTATCAATAAGGCTTTGAAGATGGAAGCCGAGATTGAGAAAGTTGCGCATGACCTTCAACGTGTCAAACATGTTCTTTATCTAGGGCGAGACACAAGCTATCCGCTCGCCATGGAAGGCGCTTTGAAACTTAAAGAAATCTCTTACATTCACGCAGAAGGTTATGCCGCTGGTGAATTAAAGCATGGTCCCATCGCTTTGATTGATGAAGACATGCCTGTGGTTGTAATCGCGCCACATGACAAAATCTTTGATAAAACTGTTTCTAACATGCAGGAAGTCGCAGCGCGTGGTGGGCGTATCATTTTGATTACCGATCAAAAGGGTGCAGATGCTGCTTCCATTAATGCAGAACACACCATTATCATGCCGGAAGTGCCTGAAATTCTTACACCGCTTGTTTATTCAATGCCAATTCAATTGCTTGCGTATCATACAGCGGTCTTGATGGGTACGGATGTCGATCAACCTCGGAACTTGGCCAAGTCTGTTACCGTTGAGTAGGTTTGTCATATTGTTTGCATATTCACTTGGTTATAGCTTGATTATGAGCGCATGAGCCTCCATATCTATTTTTTAGAAACACTCAGGTGACCAGTGGAAAAGCCTACCATTCAACCAAAGCAAAAGAGCGGATTGACAAGACTTCGGAACTATTTTCTGACGGGCTTTATCATTTGTGCGCCTTTGGCAATCACGGCTTATCTCGTTTGGTCATTCATAGGGTGGGTCGACAGTTGGGTTAAACCTTACATTCCGCAAGTTTATAATCCAGACAACTACCTTCCGTTTAGCATTCCAGGTTTTGGTTTGCTCGTTGCATTTTTCGTTATTACCATCGTTGGTTTCCTTACGGCAAACTTCATAGGTCGTACCATAGTTGGTTATGGCGAAGACGTGCTGAGCCGTATGCCATTTGTGCGTAATTTATATTCTGGTCTTAAACAGATTTTTCAGAC
>CALFBU010000069.1 GCA_937951455.1 uncultured Rhizobiaceae group bacterium | reverse complement strand
TAAAGCGCCAAATCGTGAAAATCACTTGCATTGCGAGTGATGCCTGCAAGACAAACAACAGGGTGGGGATCTTTGTTTCCCCACCCATATTTGCGACCTGCAATCTTTAACCCATCACGGGCAGACACTTTGAAAGGAATGTAGTCCAAGGATTTACTCACAACTAACCTGAAATCATTCCCAATGATGTATTACGTTGCTTGCGTTAAATCAACGTCTGCCGCGTCTCAAATCTTGTTCAAGATTTAAAGGAGTGCCTGAGATGCGTGTTTTATAAACCTGATAGTTTTCCAGAATGCGCTGTATGTAACTGCGCGTTTCCTTGAACGGTACTTGTTCGATCCAGTCTACGACCTCATTAAGCGACTTGCCGCGTGGATCGCCAAAGCGTGTTAGCCATTCATCGACGCGTCGTGGGCCTGCATTATAGGCTGCAAAGGTAAGTACGTAAGAGTCGTTTAAATTATCCAGTTGCTCTGACAAATAGGATGCGCCCAAAGTGGCATTATAACCAGCATCACTTGTTAGTCTTTTGAAAGAATACTTCATGCCTTTTTTACGTGCGACTGCCTTTGCCGTGCCAGGCAAGAGTTGCAAAAGGCCGCGTGCATTGGCCGGCGAAACAGCACGTTTGTTAAAAGCACTTTCTTGCCGTGCGATGGAATAGGCAAGCGCGCGTCCCGCCCCACCAATCTTGGCTGAATTTGGGATCGCACCCAGTGGCCAGGCGAGTGTATCAACTTTAAAACCACGCCCGTGCGCCAGTTTGCCAATTTGCAGCGACAGCGAGTAATCGCCTTTGCGTTCGGCATCTGCTGCCAGAATGGCAATTTCACCAGAGGATTGGAGCGTAAGCGCCAAGTGACGGTAAATGCTGTCAGCACGCCAGCCTGAGCCAATCTCTTCAAGACGTTTGATAGCACGCACCAATTCTCTTGACTGGTAATTTGTTCTGTCAGCAGAAGTGGGTCTGCTACGTTTCACGTTCAGCTTTTTAACGCCAAGCTTCAAGGCTGCCAGTTGTCCGTAGAATGTGCCTGCATGTTGGGCTGCTCTTTTGTAGTGCGCTCTGGCACTTTCGCCGGACGAAGCTCTTGCCATCCAGTAATGCCCTCGCGACTGACTGATTGGTCGCGTGGCATGGTTTAACAAACGTGAAAAATGCCTGCGCGCAGTTGCTGCATCGTTTAGAAAACGAAGCGCATACCAGCCTGCATGAAATTCCGCATCAATGATATCACGTGCAGATTGAGCAGAGTGTTCCGCGGCAATCCGGTAGGCCAATCTAGGCTTGCCAAGCTCAAGCATTTCACGGCTGACAACGCGTCGCTCGATCCACCACTCATCAGGATCAACTAACAGGCTTGGGTCACGAGGCGCTTGCAATAAAAGGTTTGCTGCCTTGGTATATTTTCCAGATCGTCTTGCATATTCTATGCGCGCAAAAAAATAGGCCGTATCCAGCTTGGAGGAGGGGGCTACCGCTTCAAGCAATCGGCCAGCATTGGATTGTTTTCTAATTACGGCAGCGCGTGCTTTTGCGAGACTGAATTGTTTGGCTTTTGCCGCTACCCGTTCTGCTGCGCGTACACGATCATTGTACAATAGTTTATGCATTCTGAAACGGTGATCAGATTGATTAAGAGCAGAACCAAGTTTATTGAGGATTTCTGCTTCAGTTTTTTTGTCGAGTGTCTCGTTCCGCCAGAAAGGCGCAATGATCTGATTGGCACTTGTTCGTTGACCAACCTGCAAGAAAGCAGAGCTTAAAACGATTGCACCCTCTACCGTTGTTGGTTTGGTATTGCCAAATATCTGAATAATTTGTGATGCAGACAGCCTTTCGCGACTAAGCGCTTTTTCTGCATTTCGGCTCATCGCCTTTTGACCAGGCCAATGGGGTAAATCTCTTGCTATGCCCGAAATTTCACCGGATAAAAGCGCGTCCTGTCCTGCAGATGCGATTGACCAAGCCAGAATTTTGCGATCAAGACTTCCAGCTCGCAGGCCAGCGCGAATGGAAAGTGCTAAATTCGTGTCACCCTTGCGAAGTGCCTCAAGACCTTGCTTCAAGCTACCTCTAACGGGTGTTACCTGATTTTTACGACCAGACTGAACCAAAGAAATTTGAAGTGGTTTTGCCTGTATTGCACCCGTAACAACCCTGTCAGGCTGTGCAGTTGGCGTTGGCACGTTTTGCTTAATTAACAACTCAATATCAAGCGCATTAGTATCTTTGGATGCTGAAACACCAAACGCAGCAACACCTGAAAATAATAAGACATTTAGAATTTTACGAATATGCATGAAAATTAGCCGTTGTTAGTTCATGCACATAAGATATGAAAGTGATGAAAATAGGATAAACAAAAGCTTAAATTATAAATCCGCATACATCTTTGCTTGCGCAGATAAGACTTGATGGATAATGTCCGCGGAGTTTGTAAGTTTACACTATGAGAATTTCGGAGTCTTCCAATGTTTAAAGGTTCAATGCCAGCGCTTATCACCCCGTTCGATTCTAACGGTGAATTTGATGAGAAGGTGTTCCGCGAGTTTGTTGAGTGGCAGATTGCTGAAGGCAGTCATGGGCTTGTCCCAGTGGGTACAACAGGCGAAACTCCTACCTTGTCACACGAAGAGCATAAACGTGTTGTGGAAGTTTGTATTGACCAAAACAAAGGGCGTTTACCGGTAATCGCTGGTGCAGGTTCCAATAATACTGCCGAGGCAATAGATTTTGCAAAACACGGTGAAGCGGTTGGTGCAGATGCCGTTTTATGCGTCACGCCTTACTACAACAAACCCAATCAACGAGGCATGAAAACACACTTTTCTGCGATTGCTTCCGCAATCAATATCCCTGTTTTTATCTATAATATACCAGGCAGATCCATCGTGGATATGAGCGTTGAAACAATGGCCGAGTTGTACAAAGAGCATGAAAATATCATCGGTGTGAAAGACGCAACTGCCAGCATGAGCAGGGTCTCTGAGCAAAGAGAAGCAATAGGAAATGAGTTCATACAAATGTCTGCTGAAGATATTTCAACTCTTGGCTTCATGTCTCATGGTGGTCATGGATGTATTTCAGTTACGGCCAATGTTGCTCCAAGACTATGCGCTGATTTCCAGGCGGCTTGTCTTGACGGACGTTACGCTGATGCACTTGGTTTTCAGGACAAGTTGGCACCTCTCCACAAAGCGTTGTTTGCCGAGCCAAGTCCTGGGGGTACGAAATACGCACTTTCTCTATTGGGTAAATGCGAAAACATCCAGCGCTCACCACTCGTTCCAATCGAACCTCAGACGGAAGCTTTGGTACGTGATGCAATGGTACATGCAGGCCTTATTAATTAAGGAGAAACTTCGCAGCCATGGCGCCTAAGAAAAAGAAGGATACCTCAACCAATAGCCTTATCGCGGATAATCGTAAGGCAAGGCATAACTATGAGTTTCTAGAAACACTTGAAGCTGGATTAATGCTAACTGGTACTGAGGTTAAATCCCTGCGCAATGGACAAGCCAATATTGCGGAGAGTTATGCAACTGAGGAAAATGGTGAGATTTGGCTGATTAACAGCTATATACCGGAGTATCTTGAAGGTAACCGTAACAATCACAATCCGCGCAGACATCGAAAGCTTCTTTTGAACAAGAAAGAGATGTCGAAGCTGATGATTGGCGTTGCGCGTGAGGGCATGACGATTGTGCCCAATCGTCTCTATTTCAACGATCGCGGCATCGCAAAGTTGCAAATTGCTCTTGCCAAAGGTCGCCAAGCACATGACAAGCGCCAGGTAGCCAAGAAGCGTGATTGGGATCGTGAAAAAGCAAGGCTGATGCGCGAAAAGGGGTAGGGCATGCACCCAAATCCGAGCTTTAGAAAAGAAAGTGAAACACGCAACATCGAGTTTGCGCGTGAACGAGCCTTCGGCACACTCGCGGTAAACGCAAATGATGGCCCGCTGTTAAGTCACATTCCTTTTTTGTTAATGGAGGACGGTAACACGATCGAGCTTCATCTCGTCCGTTCAAACCCTATTGTGCAAAGCCTAAAGCAAGCGCCGCAAAAGGGCGTTATATCTGTATTAGGCGGAGATAGTTATATCTCGCCAGACTGGTACTTTGTCGATGACCAAGTGCCGACATGGAATTATATCGCTGTGCATTTGCGAGGTACAATAGAGCTTCTGCCGCAAGATGAAATTCACAATATCCTGGAGCGTCTTTCCGATTCGATGGAAACGAGATTATTGCCCAAGAAGCCTTGGGTATCTTCGAAGATGGACCAGGATATCTATCAAAAAATGCTGCGCCAGATTGTGCCAGTTCGAATGGCGGTCACGGAAATAAACGGCACTTGGAAACTCTCCCAGAACAAGCCTGATGAAGTACGCATGAATGCTGCTAAAGGCGTTGCGGAAAATAGCATGGGTAGCGAATTGGCTTTGCTGTCAAAGCTGATGAAACAAGCCGAGAGTTGATTATCCAAGCGCATTTCGAACGTGGGCAAAAACATCTTCAAACATTTTCTCCGTCAAACGTCCGGTATTCGTATTATAACGCGAGCAGTGATAGCTTGAATAAAGCGCGTAATTGCCAACTTCTTGAGCAAGATTGTGTCCGAAAGGCGTTGCAGAAAGTTTGCCACCCAAGGCTCGAACGGTTGAATCGTGCGAAATCTTGCCAAGGGTAACGAGTGCTTTAAGGTTTGGAAAACGTTCAAGCGTATTAATCAAAAATGGCCTGCAATTGTTAATCTCCGCACCCACCGGTTTATTCTCTGGTGGCACACATCGAACGGCATTGGTGATCGCAGATTGATTAAGCTCGAGACTATCGTTTGGATCAGCACCATAAACACCGGTTGCAAAATCAAACTTCAAAAGCGTTGCGTATAAAAGATCGCCAGCCCAATCGCCTGTGAAAGGTCTGCCTGTGCGATTTGCTCCGCGCATCCCGGGGGCCAGACCAATGATTAAAAGCCGAACATCTGCGTCGCCTTTTGATGAAACCCAAGTG
>CALFBU010000068.1 GCA_937951455.1 uncultured Rhizobiaceae group bacterium | reverse complement strand
TATTGCAGGTTATAGGGCAATACTTGCAGGCAAGACCATTAAGATTGATGCAAAGTTCTTGGAAATTTCCAAGGATATTCTGGAAGATAAAACGCTGGAACCTGCCTATCGCGCTACGTTGCTTACCTTGCCAAGTGAAGGCGATCTCGCCCAAGCAATCAATAAAAATGTAAACACCGATGCCATAGCAAAGTCTGTTGCTACGCTATCAAAAGCGCTTGGCAAGACATTTGAACCCGCGCGTAAATCTGTTCTTAAAACCCTAAAGAGCGCTCCCGAGTTCAGTGCAAGTGCTGAAGAGGCTGGTAAACGCAGCTTGAGAGGTCTTGTGATGTCATATGCTGTTATCGCGCGTTCAAAGTCTGCGCTAACAGAAATTGTCAAAGACTATAAAACATCAAACAACATGACTGACCGTTTTAATGCGTTGCGCACAATCGTTCATCATCATCCAGCAAAGGCAGATCGTGAGAAGGTATTGGCAGATTTTTATAAACGATATCGTGACGACCATATTGTTTTGGATAAATGGTTTTCAGTGCAAGCTTCAAAACCTGGCAGCTCTACAATGACCACTGTTCGAAAACTGATGAAGCATGACGACTTTACGTTTAACAATCCAAATCGTTTCAGATCGCTTCTGGGCGTTTTTGCCATGGGCAATCAATCAGCGTTTAATTCAACCAACGGCAAAGGATATATGTTGATGGCTGATGCGCTGATCAAGCTGGATAAAATTAACCCGCAGGTCACAGCCAGAATGCTCACCGCATTCCGCTCTTATCGCGTACTTGAGCCTTCGCGCAGGAAACTTGCAGAAGCAGCCTTGAGGAAAATCGAAAACTCAGGTGATCTCTCACGCGATACTGCTGATATTTTGGGCAGAACGCTGGCCTGATAGATTTATTTGGCCTCTCAGGTAAATAAATTCTTAACAGGACTGGACAAGGGGATTCCACATGATTCATTGTGGTAATGATTCGGCAGCACGGCGGCAGCTGAAATTAAGAGATCAACGAGGAGGCCAGCGATGTCTCAAGCGGAGGCGCATCATGTGCGACACCGTAAGGGTTTATTGCGATTGAAAGGTGATAGTTCTGCAACGGTAGTTGCAGGCTATGCCCGACAATTGAGCCATCCTGCTTATGAAAATTTACTGAAATCAGAAACATTTTTACGTCGGCTTGTTCCGGCGTTAATTGTTTTATTTCTAGCTATTGCGGGTCTTGCAAGATGGATGTCACTGCAATCGCAAGCGGAGGTTATTCGCCTTCAAACCAATACTGAAATGCATTTTATTGCTGAACTGATTGAGCAACGCCTTCTCACCTTGCCACAAGATGACGATAAGGCTTATAGCCCTTCGCAATTGCAAAACTTTATGTCTGATACCATTCCAGCAAAATATAGAGCTGATGGACGCAGTATTGTTTTAACAGCGCGTGATGGCTCAATTGTTGCCAGCATCCCCTATAAACCGGAAAATCATGGCAAACAGCTAGATACGATTCTAGGCGATGTACTCCTGCTCACCACTTTTGGTGAGCGTGCCGAGGCCAGAAGCATACAAACGGCAAATGGCGAACCTGCAATAGGCGTGCACCGTCTTCTTACCAAACCATTTGGTGGTGTTACATTGATACAGCCCGAAAGCTTTATCTACGCAGACTGGCGCCGCAATGCATCATTGAACGTAACCTTGTTTGTTGGCACATCTTCTATCCTGCTTGTAATCCTCTACGCTTATTTTGCTCAAAGCGCACGAGCCCGAGAAGCTGATGGTATTTATTTTGAGGTACAAAACCGTTTTGACACTGCACTGATGCGCGGCGGTTGCGGACTTTGGGATTGGGACTTATCGCGTGGTCAGTTTTACTGGTCAAAATCGATGTTCGAATTGCTGGGCATGAAGCCGCGTGATGAAATAATCGGGTTTGCTGAAGTGACCAAGCTGGTTCATCCGGATGATGTTGATCTGTATGCCCTTGCCTGCCGTGTGCTTGAACAAAACCTAACGCATGTGGAGCAGATTTTCCGCATGCAAAAAAATGATTCAGAATGGTGCTGGATACGCCTAAAAGTCGAGATTGCGGGAACCGATGGTTCACGCCCTCGTCTCGTGGGTATCGCAGAAGACATTACGGAACAGCGCAGCATTGAACAAGCAAGCTACCAGAAAGACATGCGCCTTCATGATGCCATTGAAAACCTGCCAGAAGCCTTTGTACTTTGGGATGATCAAAAGCGATTGGTCATGTGTAATTCAAAGTATCAGCAGCTTCACCAACTGGACCCTTCATGGTTGAGCGCTGGCATGCCATATGATGCGGTGATGAAGCAAGCCAACTCGCCACAAGTCAGCAATCAGAAAATTCGTGGTCTTGATGAAGACGAAAGCACCAGAACACTTGAGGTTCAGCTTGAAGACGGTCGCTGGTTGCAAATCAATGAACGTCATACGCAAGATGGCGGATTTGTTTCTGTTGGCACGGACATTACGCCAATCAAACTGCATGAAACAAAGCTCGTTGAATCTGAAAAACGCTTGATGGCAACTGTGTTTGATTTGGAGAAATCACGCATTACGCTTGAAGAACAAAAACAACAGTTAGCGGAACTGGCTGGCAAATACGCAGATGAAACACACCGCGCAGAAGCGGCCAACCGTGCAAAGTCGGAATTCCTTGCCAACATCTCTCATGAGCTTCGCACGCCACTCAATGCGATCATAGGGTTTTCAGAGATTATGAACGAGGGCATGTTTGGCCCGTTAGGTTCTGAAAAATATGAAGAATATGCACGCGACATTTATGAAAGCGGTAGCTACCTACTTGGCATGATCAATGACGTGCTGGACATGTCAAAAATTGAAGCGGGTCGATTTGAGCTCAATTACGAAACTTTCAACCTGAATGAAATGATTGAAGAAACCATGCGGATTGTTTCTCATCAATCCCGCGAACGCAATCTCAGCATTGAAGACAGCGTTTCCTCAAAACTTAATCTTGAAGCTGACCGCCGCGCGATGAAACAGATTTTGATCAACCTGCTTTCGAATGCCGTGAAATTTTCAAACGATGGTGGCCGCATTCAAATTCGAGCAAGGAAGCGTGGAAACTGCATTACCATTTCTCTGGAAGATGATGGCATTGGCATCTCCAAAAAGGATCTTAAAAAACTCGGCAAACCGTTTGAGCAAGTACAGAACCAATTTACCAAAAGCCACAAAGGTTCAGGCCTTGGCTTGGCGATATCACGATCCCTTACAGAAATGCATGGCGGCGCGATGAAGATACGTTCCGTTAATAGTAAAGGTACGATTGTCTCACTCAGAATACCTGTTAGCAGAGAGGCGTCCTGCAAAGAAGCATAATTCAAGTTTACCCTGCCAACTATGCCCCGGACTCCTATAGTTCGGGGTTTTTTTTATTCTTGAGAAGACCATTGAAAATTTTGCGCACTTCTTTTTGCGTCGTTCGCAAATGTGCTTCACTGGAAGCCAAGTCAGGCATGTCCATGCCAGAGCAGATGATCTCAACAAAGCCCGATGATGCATGTTTCATGTCAAATGGATCATCAATGCAAATGCGTTGAATTTGTAAAAACCCGTTATATAAATCAAAAGCCTTTACAAGTTTTTCTCGTTTATCATCAGATATTTCCAAGTGGATCGGATCATTCAATATTTGCCTAGTGCCAGTCAGGCCAGAGCTACCATTTTTTATGGCCAGCCATTGTGCAATAAACTCAATGTCTAAAAGGCCGCCTGGAATTATCTTGACATCCCATATGTTTTTCGTGCTTTTTTCTTTTTCAATACGCATGCGCATGTCAAAGATTTCTTTTTCTAACGCCTTATGCTGCTGATGTGTCGTTAGAATTTTAGGAATTTCTGCTTCTACTTTCTCACACAGGTCAAGATCACCAGCAACTGCCCTCGCACGTGTTAAAGACTGACCTTCCCAAACCCAGGCTTCTTCCCTTTGGTATTTTAAAAATCCATCTACATGGGTTGCCAAAGGCCCTGCATTTCCAGACGGCCTCAATCTGAAATCAAGTTCATATAGTTTGCCTTCTGCAGTGGGCGCGCTCATGGCGGCAATAAAACGTTGCATCAACCTGATAAAATAAAGTGAGGTATCAAGTGGCTTCTCGCCATCAGAGGCTTCTGAATTATCATCGAAATCATAAAGAAAAATTAGATCAAGATCAGACGTAGCCGTTAATTCAGAACTGCCTAGTCTGCCCATGCCCAAGATACATACTTTTGAGCCTTCCACTTTGCCGTGCTTTTCCTCAAACTCTTTGGTAACAATATTCAACATGGTAGCAATCATAACTTCTGCTAACTCAGAAAATGCCTTAGCTGTCTTTTCAGCCGAGAGTGATCCTGCAAAAGCCTGACAGCCAATCATAAATTGGGTTTGGGCAAAGAAGCGTCTGGCTTCATCCAATGCTATTTCATAGTTTGAAGTGTGTTTAAGTGCTGAATTTAAAATATTGCTCAGCACTTCCCTGGACAAAGCCCCCTCACCAAATTGCGGATCAATCATTGCGTCAAATACGTGCGGCTTTTGTGAAATCTGGTTGGCTAACCTAGGTGCTGCACTTAATATCTTGATCATAAGATCGGAGACTTCAGGATTGTTTTTCAGTATGGAGAAGAGCTGAATGCCTGCTGGTAAGCCTGATAAAAATCGATCAAATGTAAAAATAACTTCATCAGGCTCGTTCGCTTTGGAAAATGCACGCAGCAAGTCAGGCACCAATTCTGTCAGAAGTTCACGCGCTTGCGTGGCCCTCAGGGCTGGAATTCGGGCTACATGCCAAGCTTTGATGATTTTTATAATATCGCTTGCTCTGGCAAAACCCATTTTTTCTAGCGTCTTGATGGTGTCCGGATCTTCATCATCACCGGTAAAAACCAGATTACCCTCTTGAGAAGACAGTTCAGGTGCCGTTTCAAAAAGTTCCGAATAATGTTTCTCTACTATCCTGAGGTTATCTCGGATAAGCGTTGAAAATTTTTCGATGTCGCCTTCATTGGACATGTAGGCGATTTGTCTTAGACCCTCCATCGTATCTGGCAGAGTGTGGGTTTGACTGTCGTCGACCATTTGCAAACGATGTTCAAGATCGCGCAAAAACCAATAAGCTTGTGTCAGTTCATCAACGGCAGTTTGTTCAATCCAGTTATTTTCACAAAGAACTTGTAGGGTCGAAATGGTTTCGTTACATCGCAGTTTCTCATTGCGCCCACCTGCGATCAACTGTTGCGTTTGAGCAAAAAACTCGATTTCACGAATGCCGCCTCGACCCAGTTTTATATTGTGTCCAAGTACAGCAATCTCGCCATGCCCTTTGTGGGCATGTATCTGGCGCTTGATGGACTGGACATCATTGATGGCAGCAAAGTCCAAATACTTGCGCCAGATAAAAGGTGAGAGTTCTTTAAGGAATGCCTCGCCCGCCACGATATCACCGGCGACTGCGCGCGCTTTGATCATGGCAGCGCGTTCCCAGTTTTGCCCTTGGCCTTCATAATAGTTTAAGGCAGCCACAAGCGGAATGACTAATGGTGTCGAAGATGGATCGGGGCGAAGGCGCAAGTCCATCCGAAAGACGTACCCATCGCCGGTGCGTTCCTGCATCAACTTGATCAGCTGCTTTGCCATTCTAGAAAGCAAGGTGATTGGATCATCTGTATTGAGTGTGATTTGCGCAGCATCATCGAAGATGAAAATCAGGTCTATATCACTGGAATAATTAAGTTCCCCTGCTCCCAGTTTTCCCATTCCCAAAATGATAAATCCGCATCCCTCTTGTGGCTTTGCTGGATTGGGTAAAACTAA
>CALFBU010000067.1 GCA_937951455.1 uncultured Rhizobiaceae group bacterium | reverse complement strand
TTCTACAGAAAGTGCCAGCCTGATTTTGTCCCTGACCAAAACGACTAACGGCACCCTTCGAACCACATTATCAACATCAGCTTTGATATTAAAAATACCAGACCCCGTCGCAGCATCTTCTAACACTTGTTGGTTTTGTATCAGATCATGTAGTTTTTTTTGCGTTAAAAAGGGAATTGGGTCTTCGCCAACCTGCGCAAAGCCGACGCTGCCGATTTCTCTTTGATTGGCTGCAATGTCACTGAAATTTCTAACCCCTGCCTGCCCCAAAACTACCGAGTGGTTTTTCATGGCTTGTGCCATGCTTTCTTCATTATCGGGCAGGCTTTGCAACCTTTCGCGTATGTCTGAAGGTAACAGGCTGTTATCTTTTGCGATGTTTGAAGGGGACAATCTGTCGGGTTCTGAAAATACAATGTCAAAGCCTGTGGCAACGCCGCCGCGTTCAGCAATCGCGTTGATCATGTCTGCAATCAATGTTCGGGGCCAAGGCCATTGGCCATACTGCCTGAGGCTCTCCTCATCAATATCAACAATAACAATCGGCTGTTTTGAATATTCTCTGGGCTTTGCAGTTTGGTAATAATCAAACGTCGAAAGGCGAATTGTCTGCACCCAAAATGGATCCAGCACTCTTGTAAAAAGCAATAGGCTGAGTAGGCAAAGAGCAATCAGAGTTGCCGGTTTCAAGAGGGTTTTAAAAAGATACATTACACTGTGCCCGAGATTGTATTGCTTATGGTCTCAAGCTTAAATGCCCTGCATCGCAACCATCAGAAGGATGTACCACCTCCAAAGCCTCCAAAACCACCGTCATCACCTCTACCGCCTCCATCGGAACCGCCAGTATTGCCGCCACCTGTATCGCCACCAATACCTTCTCCACCTGTTGACGATTGCGATCTAAAGCCTTGTGTAGTGCCACCTGAAAGGCCGCATGTTTTAACTCTTAAACGAAAATCTTGTTCAAGTGGACCTTGGTCCGCAATAAATGGAAAATACCTGACCATATCCCGTTTTTCAAAAATTCCATCTTTCGGCTGAACCGGGTCAGAGATATTGCCATTTCTGTTTACTACTACATAATCGCACTTACGTTTTATCGTTTTACATGTTCCTGAAAAACTACAGAACTCAACTCTTCCGTTTATCAGCATGACATATGTACGCCCTCGCAGGTGCTGAATATCAAATGCAGTGCCGCGTATACCGAGCGTGCCTGAAGGCGTGCTGATCTCATATGCAGATGCATTGCTGTTTCCCGTTATAATACGCGTAGCGCCAGCACTAGATTTTAAAGCAAATTTTTTGAAAGAGGAGCCACCTGGATTATAAACCAATTTATCGAGTACGATATTGCTTCCCGGTCCAACTACGAGTTTTGTTCCATCATTGAATTTGAAATGCCCCAAGCCTGAACTGTTGGAACGAATTCTTTCATTCGCAGATATGCTGGAATTGTTTTTGATGCTTCTGCCATTATTGCCGGTCACACGATCATCAACCGCAACTGCCGTACCAATGGTGGACTGCGCCATGACAGCAGGCGTTGCAAAAAAACAGACTAAGAAAATACTTAACAGGACACGCATTAGTTCACCCCCTAAAATGAATGATATAAAATGTGCCCCAGAATTTCATAAAAGCACAAAGTATTAAGTGGGTAAACTAAGTTGTGATACAAAAGAGAACTAAAAGTACCTACGTAATCAACCGCCAGTTCTTGAAAATCTGGTAACCGCGGGTTCGGCCAGTGTGCCCTTGCCGCCTCTTATTTGATAAATTGCAAGCCCACGTTGTGTCGTTCCATCCGAGCGAATTCTAAAAGCACCGTTTACACCCTGAAAGCCGTTGGGGTTTTCGAATGTATTAGGTGAAAATGCCGTTTTGCCATCCCCTCTAAGACGTACAAACTCTGCTGCAAGAGTCACGGCGTCATAGGCAAGACCCGCGTTTACGCCCGGACGTGCACCAAACTTTGATTGATAGCGTGCTGCGAATTCATTGAACTTGGAAATATCACGGCCTGGATAATATGCGCCTGCCAAAACTGGATCACTTGTTTTCACAGTTTCCCAGTTGCCTGATCCAAGAATCGTTTTTTCTGAAATTTTTGCGCCATTTCGTTTCAATCCTGCTAAAAGCAAAGCAGGAATTGGCCCGCCTTCGGGCAAGTATATAGTGTCTGATGTTTGCACAATACCAGCCCCCTCAGATACTGCTTTATCCACGCCAGCCGGTGTGCGATCGTACTTAATAACATTTAAAAGCAGTCCGCTTCTTCCAGCCATTTCACGCAGAACACGCTCACGCAAAGAGCCTTCCGCATTGTTGGGCAGGAAAGCAGCGATTGAACGACGCCCTAGCGAGCCAGCGTAAGAAATGATCCGCTTTGTATCTTCTTGTGGCGTGTATGAGAAAAGATAAACGCCACGACGCGCTACGCTTGTATCGGTTGAGAATGCCAAAGTTGTGATGTTCGCTGGGAGCGTGATGCCAGATGCCGCGCTTACATTTGCTGCAAACAACGGACCCAAGATCAGGGTTGCGCCTTCACTTATGGCTTCATTCGCTTTTGTTTGGGCTACAGCCGCCTGGCCTTTGGTGTCTTTTACAACCAGCTGTATGCGTCCATTTGCGAAATCCTGCATAGCCATCGCAGCACCATTACGCAATTCTTTCGCGACAGCCGCCGCACCGCCTGGAATGGTTGTTGGCACTAAAAGTGCGACCCTGACATTCCCTGTGCCTATGACCTCACCCTGTGGGTTTGGCGTTAAAGCTTGTACCACTTGATCAACAGGAGTAGTGGTAGAATTTGGTAAGCCATTTTGAACATTGGAACTGCTGTTACAGGCAGCCAAAGTTACCACGCCACCAAATAAAAACACATTGGTTATTTGAGTTCTCAATCTTCGACCAATATGAGCTAGATTTTTAAGAAAACCAGACATACCCCTACCTCGTACTATACTTTATTACATTTAGACCCTATTTTGTGGCACATAATAACATTTGAGCCACCATGAAATAAGTCCCCTTCAGGCTTATGTCATAACCTGAAGCATTATTACAACACAGAAGAACGTTACGCAACGGAATGTTTTCACAAAATATATTCGATTTAAGTCTATATGAGTATGACAAGCCCCAACCTTCCTGGTGGGAGAAAACGGCCGATACAACAATAGATTTAAAAGCTGACCCATTAAGTGGCGATACCACTTGTGACGTTGCTGTGATCGGCGGGGGCTATACAGGTCTTTCAAGTGCCTATCATTTAGCCAAAGATTATAACGTAGACGTTCGTGTTTTCGAAGCAGGTCACATCGGTTGGGGTGCTTCTGGGCGGAATGGCGGGTTTTGCACGATGGGCGGTACGCAAATACCAGTTCACAAACTGATAAAGATATTCGGGCTGGATGAAACCAAAAGATATTATCAAGCGCAGGCGGAAGCTGTTGAACTGGTTGAGAATATTCTGGAAACAGAAAACATAGATGCCCAAAAACAGGGTGCAGGCGAAATGGTGGTTGCAGAAAAGCAATCACATTTTGAAAATTTGCAAGAAGAATGTTCTTTCATGCGGGAAAAACTAGGCATTGATTGTCAAATGATCTCACAGGGTGAATTTGCCGAGACCCATTACGATGCACCCCACCAATACGGCGCGATGATACAATTTCCCTCTTTTGGCCTTCATCCTCTGCGCTATTGTCAGGGGCTTGCAAAGGCTGCTGAAAAGCATGGTGCAAAACTATATTCGCACAGCAAAATTTTGAAATGGTATAAAAACGGGAACAAACACATACTTGAAACCGCCAAGGGTAAAGTCGTTGCGGACAAGGTGATTGTTGCTTGTAATGGCTTCATGCCGGAAAATTTGAACTCAGAAATTTCAGCACGTATCCTTCCGCTTCAAAGCCACATCATTGTTACCCGCCCGCTCAATGAAGATGAACTAGTTGCGCATCGTTGGGTAAGTCAAACACCCGCCATTAATTCAAGAAACGTCTATCATTATTATAGAATGCTGCCTGAAAAACGGTTGATGATTGGCGGACGCGCAGACTTTAAAGGCACGCCCGAAGGCGCCAAGCAAACAGCATCGCGACTGAAACAATCGATTGGTGAATTATGGCCTGAATGGTCTCATGTTGACATTGAATACGACTGGCGTGGTTTGGTGTGCTTTACCAGCAAGCTTCGCCCTTCGATTGGTCGAATGCCTCAGGATTTATCGATTTACTTTGGTTTCGGATATCACGGAAATGGCGTGAACAATGCTACATGGACGGGACGCGAATTGGCAAAGTGGATTGCAACAGGAAATGATAAAACGAACCCGCTGCCCAACCATTTGCCAAAACTGGTTCAAGGCATTACGCCCAGGTTTCCATTACCAGGATTGCGCCCCTACTATGCAAAAGCGGGCGTGGGGTGGCATCAATTAAAGGACAAGTTCAATCTCTGAATTTCAAATTAAAAATGTCACCTTTGAAGCACGCCATATCGAGCCAGGGCTATATATAGCAGCAACGCCGATTGGTAATTTGGGTGACATTACATTGCGGGTTTTGGAAGCGCTTGCGGGGTGTGATTTAATCGCGTGTGAAGATACGCGCGTTACGGGAAAGCTGCTGCGCCATTATGGCATCAACACCAAAACAATTTCGTATCATGAACATAATGCAGACGCAGCTGGGCCTCGCATCATCGAAGATCTCAGGGCCGGAAAATCAGTGGTACAAGTCTCAGATGCTGGCACGCCGCTTGTGTCTGACCCTGGATTTCGACTGATTGATTTGGCGCATGAAGCAGGTATTTCCGTTTGGCCTTTGCCGGGAGCAACAGCACCTGTAACAGCACTTGTTGCCAGTGGATTACCCTCTGAAGTTTGGACGTTTGCAGGCTTCCTGCCGACCAAACAAGGTGCACGTAAAACAAAGCTTGAAAGCTTGAGCTCAATGCCTTCGACATTGATTTTTTTTGAAAGTCCAAACCGTATTGATAAGTCCTTGCTGGACATGGTTGAGGTATTCGGTGCTGAGCGAAAAGCTTGCGTTGCACGTGAGTTGACCAAACTGCATGAGGAGGTTTCAAAAGGCAGCCTAAGCGAATTGGCTGATATCTTTGCGAATAAAAACACCAAGGGCGAGATTGTTATTTTGATTGCACCGCCTGCTGAAACAGAAATTAAAGATACAGAGACGCTTTTGCTGGAGTTGATGCAAAATATGTCTGTGAGCAAGGCGGCAGCTGAGGCGGCGGTTTTGACTGGCAATTCAAAACGCGATCTCTATCAACAAGCACTTTCATTAAAAGAAAAACATGAAGGATAGTCCGAACACGCAAAAGCGAAAACGCGCCCAACGTTGGGGGCATGTCTCTGAATGGTTGGCGGCGGCAAGCCTTATCTTTAAAGGCTACCGCATCATGAAAATGCGTTACAAAACCAAAACGGGTGAGGTTGATATTATCGCGCGCAAAGGCCATTTGATCATCATGGTCGAGGTCAAGGCGAGGCGTACGATAGAAGAAGCCTTCGATGCTGTAACCGTGACCAGTCAACGACGGATTGAGAGTGCGGGTGACCTATGGCTTGCTCAACAAAAGAACCCACATTTGCTTTCAGTTCGATATGACATCATTGCAGTGCGCCCTTGGAAATGGCCGCATCATTACGAAAACGCATTTTAACATTGCAACTCGCGACGCCACCTCTTAAATCTGAAGTCTAGTTATTAAAGGAGTTTTCCCATGGGCTTAAAAGTCGGCTTCCAAATGGATCACGTATCCACCATTCACATCGAAGGCGATTCCACTTTTGCCTTGGGTCTTGAGGCGCAGAACCGTGGGCATACGCTCTACCACTGGGAGCCCAATGCGCTACAACTTCGAAACGGCGTGGTGAAAGCAGCGATTGAAAAAATGACGTTGCGGGATGTGAAGGGCGATCATTTCACTTTGAGCGAGAAAGTTGTCACCGACCTGTCTAATCTGGATGTGATTCAACTGCGCCAGGACCCACCGTTTGACATGGCGTATATCACGACCACGCATATTCTGGAGCGCGTTCATCCAAAGACCCTGGTGGTGAATGACCCTGCTTCCGTTCGCAATGCGCCTGAAAAGATTTTGGTCACAGAATTTGCTGACCTCATGCCGGAAACATTGATAACGCGCGACCCGGAAGCAATTGCTGCGTTCCGTGAAGAGATGGGTGATATCATCATCAAGCCACTGTATGGCAATGGTGGTGCAGGTGTTTTCTTCTTGCCGAAAGGCGATATGAATTTTACGTCTTTGCTCGAGATGTTTGATCAACAATTCCGCGAGCCACTGATTGCGCAGCGCTATCTTAAAGAAGTGCGTGGCGGGGACAAGCGTATTATTCTGGTCGATGGCGAACCCGTTGGTGCAATTAACCGCGTGCCAGCAGAAACAGACGCGCGCTCAAACATGCATGTGGGCGGTCGCGCAGAACATTCTGAACTCACCAAGCGTGAACAGGAAATTTGTGAAGCGATTAAACCAACGTTGAAAGATCAGGGCTTCATCTTTGTCGGTATTGATGTGATCGGAGATTATATGACCGAGATAAACGTCACCTCGCCAACCGGAATTCGCGAGGTCAAAAAGTTTTCAGGAACGGACATTGCATCACTTGTCTGGGATGCTATTGAAAAGCGAATTGGCTAATCAGCCCTTGGCATTATGTGCCTTGATTGCAGTTTCAATCGCTTCCTTTGCTTTTGCAGCATCACCGTAACCGTCTGTCTTGGCCCATTTGTTCTTTTCAAGATCCTTGTAACGCTCAAAGAAATGCGCGATCTGCTCTCCTACCAAAGCCGGAAGATCAGACATCTCGTGAACATCCTTGAACATTGGATTGATCTTTGGCGATGGAACCGCAATCAGTTTTTCATCTCCACCTGCTTCATCCGTCATGTACAAGACACCGATTGGGCGGCAGTTGATAACAGAACCCGGCATCAATGGTGTTGTGTCAGCCACGAGCACATC
This sequence comes from uncultured Rhizobiaceae group bacterium, assembly GCA_937951455.1. Classification (GTDB taxonomy): domain Bacteria; phylum Pseudomonadota; class Alphaproteobacteria; order Rhizobiales; family Rhizobiaceae; genus JAALLB01. Next base: position 772 of record CALFBU010000067.1, on the reverse strand, counting down.
AATCGGATCTCCATCATCTGACAATGTATGCGGTACAAAACCGTAGTTGCCAGGATAACGCATGGAAGTGGACAGAATGCGGTCAACAAAGATTGCTTCGGAATCCTTGTCCATCTCGTATTTGATCGGGTGACCACCATAAGGCACTTCGATGACTACGTTGATATCTTCCGGCGGATTTTTTCCAACTTCGATTGCTTCAAGACGCATGGTTTCAGACTTTCATAGGGCTTTCAAATAAAGCGGGTTAATTTTGCCAGCTTTATAAACGAGTCACATGCATGTGCAACCCGCCATTAGGCTGAGTTGTGAGTTTTTGTACTGGCCATGGTTCATCCGCCCCCTTTGCCATGTCAAAGCGATAGCGCGAAAGCAGAACACCCAGAATGATAACCGCTTCCTGAATGGCAAAACTCTGTCCAATGCAAACCCGTGGGCCTGCACCAAATGGCAAATATTGGTACTTGTCGATCTTGTCGCGATTTTCAGGCAGAAACCGTGAAGGCATGAATGCATTGGGTTGATCCCAGTATTTTTCATGTCGGTGCAATGTCCAGGGCAGAACAAGACATTGAGCGCCCTTCTTGATGATTGTGTCTTCCCACTCGATATCTTCAAGAGCCTCACGGCTTATCACGGGCGCAGGCGGGTAAAGTCGCATCGCCTCTTCAAAGGCTGCCCGGGTATATGGCATTTTCTCGATCCAATCGAGAGGGTTTTCAAATTGCCGGGTAATTCGCCTTGCTTCCTCCTCGACCTTGGCACGTTCTTC
>CALFBU010000066.1 GCA_937951455.1 uncultured Rhizobiaceae group bacterium | reverse complement strand
TATGCCAGTGCCATATCGTATGGTTGATTTACTTAAGCTTATTGATGAGCGTCTTGGTATGCTTGAAGGAAAGGCTGATAAACCAACATTGAAGTCGCTTGAGTATCGCCTTCAAAGTATTTCCGAGGATCCACGCTTCCGATTTATGTTTGACCAAAGTAATGGCAAGGGTGGAGACATAATGGAAGATATTATTTCCAATATTTTCCGTGTCCCTCACAACGACAAACCGATTTGCGTTCTGGAAATGTCAGGACTTCCAACTGAGGTTGTAAACTCCGTTGTTTCCATTTTATCGCGTATGGCATTTGAGATTGCCATGAACAGTGATGGTGGTATTCAAACGCTTGTGGTCTGTGAGGAAGCGCACCGCTATATTCCCGCTGATCCGAATGCAGGCTTCTGGCCAACACGTCAATCCATTGCACGTATTGCCAAGGAAGGACGTAAATACGGCGTTTTCCTTTGCATCATTACACAGCGACCGGGCGAACTTGATCCGACTATTCTTTCCCAGTGCAACACTTTATTTGCCATGCGATTGGGTAACCAAAAAGACCAGGAAATTATTCGGGGCGCTGTATCCAATGGTGCAAAAAGTACGATCAGTTTCCTATCATCCATTGCCAACCGCGAATGCATTGCCTTTGGTGAGGCCATTCAGACGCCGATGCGTATGACGTTTGAAACCATGCGTCCGGAAGATTTGCCAGGTGCGCATATCTATGAACAGCAAGAAAAAGTCAAACAGGGTCTTACGGTATCCTTGCATTCAGTTCTACGTCGTATGCGTATGGAAGATAGAAGGCCAATCGCTGATGAATCTTATGCAGGTGTAAGCAATCAGGCTGGTGCTGCTCAAACATCGCCTCAAGTTGCTTCGCAGGCTGGTGTTAATCCTGCGGATGAGATTAATTCTATTTTGAATGCGGCGCATTCAAATCCGAACAGCTCTTTGACGCCGCAGCAAACGCCTCCCATGGCACCAAGACAAGCAGCACCTGCGCAACCTGTAAGGCAACCTGCACCTACACCTTCACCTGATGGACCAAAGCCAGCTACGCGAGCAGGGAGTTTGATAAACTCATTCAGAGGTAAATAAGCTGGGTTTAGGTTCATAAAACTCGCATTTAATCGCCAGTAGCGATAAGAATTTCTTTCAACTCTTGTGTGACTCACATAAGAGTTAGGCATGTCAATCTGGACCCAACTTGGTGAATTTCTTTCTGGTCTTGCGGTAGATGCCTTTTCTTCCGTGGTTGAAGCGGTGCGGACTGTTTTTGAAGGGGATCCTGAAACCAGACGGCAGGTGGGATTTTCTGTCGCCATGATTGCCCTGTCAGCAAAAATGGCCAAAGCGGATGGCGTCGTTACCGAAGATGAGATCAAGGCATTTCGCCAAATTTTTGATATCCCCGCTGATGAGTTCAATCATGTTTCCAAGCTCTATAATTTGGCCAAGCAGGATGTTGCTGGATATCATGCCTATGCGAAACGTGTGGTAAGGCTTTTTCCGGAAGATCCAGTTATCCTGGAAGATGTCATGAACGGTCTTTTCCATATTGCCAAAGCTGATGGTTTGGTTCACGAAAATGAAATGCTATTCATGGATGATATTGCCGATATATTTGGTATCAAAGGGCGTGAATACGAGCGTATAAGATTACGACACATGGAACCGCAAGATGGTAATCCTTACGTATTGTTGGACGCTGAACAGAGCTGGGATGATGATCGTCTTAAATCTCATTATCGCAAACTGATTAAAGAAAACCATCCAGATAGGTTCATTGCGAGAGGTTTGCCACCAGAGTTTGTTTCCATTGCCAATGAGCGGCTCTCACAAATAAACACTGCATGGGCAACCATTAAACTGGAGCGGGGTTTATGACTTTTACGGCAGACACACGATGCAAATGCGTCACCAAACCTGCAGTTAATTACGGTGAGCGTGCTGAGGGGACAAAAATTGATATATTACTTTTGCATTACACCGGCATGGAAAGCGGAGATTCTGCTCTAGACTGGCTTTGCTGTGAAGAAAGTGGTGTATCATGTCATTACTTTGTTTACGAGGATGGGCGTGTTTTTCAGCTTGTTCCAGAAGCAAAACGCGCTTGGCATGCGGGTAAATCGTGCTGGCAGGACGAGGTTGATACAAACTCTCGCTCCATAGGCATTGAAATTGTCAATTCAGGTCATTCCGGTGACTACCCTGATTTTCCTGAAGCACAAATAGAAGCAGTTATCGAACTTTGCAAAGATATTTTAGGGCGAAATCCAGATATTAAACCTCAAAATGTATTAGCACATTCCGATGTGGCGCCCGGCCGAAAGCACGACCCGGGCGAAAAATTTCCCTGGGCTGTATTACACAAACATGGCATTGGGCATTGGGTTACTGCTCCTAAACAGGTTCGAGGTGGTTTTTTGCAAATGGGGGATGCCGGCGAACCCGTTGCCGCATTGCAAGCCATGTTGACGCTTTACGGCTATGGCGTTGAAATATCAGGAACTTATGATCAAAGAACCCATGACTGCATCTACGCGTTTCAGCAACATTTTAGACAGAATATTATTGATGGGGTTGCCGATGGCGAAACCATAGCGGTGCTCAATGAACTGATTAGAATGCTTGATTAAGTCTTGATTTAAGCTGGTATATGTCACGTAACGTAACAATACGTGATTTGTTTTTAATCCTCTCATCTTCTTTATAGCGATAATAATTGCGGCAGGAACTATTGAATTGTTAACCATATATGAGCGATTTATAAGTTCATATCTCAGGAATTATACATGAATAACTTTTTTAAGGCATTGAAATCCTTCATTATTTTAACGTCATTAGGCCTTTTGCTTGGTGCTTGTCAGAATGTTACATCAACTGCAATCTCTACATATTCCCCGCAAGCTCAGCAGTCAGAGCAATCTAATGTAAGGGCCAAGTGGGAAGAGCGTATTGCTTCTATCAGGGAAAAACGCCAAGCGCGGCTTCTTGAAATGCGTGAACGTCGACTTGAATTGTCTGAAAAAAGAAGAGGCGAAGCTGCAAAGCGAAAAGAACTCGCTGAACAAAGAAGAAAAGAAGCGCAAGAGAGAATTGCGCTGAGAATGTCTTCTCAAAAAGCTAAATCTTCAAAGAACCAAACCAAGATCAATCGCGCTTTTGCCAGAGCTGGTGATGATACCCAAAAAGACAAATCACTACGCGTCGGTTGGGTCAAAATAGATGGCAAATATGTTTATCGAAGCGCAAGAACGATCAAGGCAGAACAAGAGGCCGCGAAAAAAGCTGCTGCTGCTGCAAAAAGGAAAGCCAGAAGAACGGCCAATCCAAAAGGCAGTTACGGAAAATTAATCGCAAAATATGCTGCGCAACATGGCGTTCCGTATCGTCTAGCTCGCGCTGTTGTCCAAGTCGAAAGCAGCTTCCGTGCAAATGTGACCGGCGGCGCAGGTGAAATTGGTCTTATGCAAATCAAACTCGCGACGGCGCGTGGCATGGGCTATAAGGGAACCAGAAAACAACTTTATAACCCGGCGACCAATCTTTTTTGGGGCATGAAATATCTTGGCAAGGCGCACCGCCTTGCAGGTGGTTCAACATGTGGAACAATCCTGAAATATAACGCAGGCCATGGCGCAAAACGCATGAACCCTGTTTCTAGACGTTATTGCAATCGCGTCAGTCGTATTATCTAATTTTATCAGATTATCATGATTTCAAGGCCCGGGAATTTATCTCGGGCTTTTTTATTATTTAACAGTGATTTTCATCGTTATAGTTTTATAATCAAGACCAAAATCTGAATAGACATCTTTCTGAACGCCAAATGATAAGCGGGCTTTATCTGTACCTCTAAAGCCAGGTTTTGGCGTATAATATACATCAACTGATTTTAATATCTTGCCTTTACACCTGCCATCACGGATTTTGAAGCTTCCTTTTTTAGAAACCAGTGAACCATTTTTTGTATTTTTATCTCTAAATTTTGCATACTCGAAACTTGCGCAACTGGACTCATAAGTACCAAATTGATAAATCAGTGTCTTCTGTCCTGCTTTGACTGTAATTTCTTCGGCGGCAACACTTTGAGTACTTGCCCCACTTGTTACAAGAAGTGCGCCAAGAAATGCGGTCGTAGATATGGATTTATGCATAAATTTCCCCTTTGTTTGGAGTAGTTTATCACTGTTGTTACTTGTGGGAAGTGTAAATTATTAAAGCAGATTAAGACCTGCTTAAGACGTCAGACAAGAACGTTTCCACTGCGCCCGTCAGTTTGCCGCGTTCAGAACCCATTCTGCTGTTGATGGAGAGGTGGTTGTATCTACGTTTCCCGTCATAGCGGTGGACTTCCGTGCCGTCTCTTTCAAGCGCATCGGCAAAGCGTTTTGAGACTTTGTCGCGTCCGTGTCCGCCTGACCATGCAACAAGGGTAGGGGGCTGTTGTTTGAGACCTGTGTAAGAGATTGGCGACCAGGCATCCCACATTTTCTTGCGTCTGAAGGCAGGTGCGTATAGCGCTGGCAGAGAGCCGCCACTTACTTTTGCAAGAAACGGCAAGTCATATGCGCGCGTGTCATTGCAGATCAATGCTTTTACCGGATAGGCTGCACCCGTGAGTGTTGCCAGTGATGACAAGTGACAGCCTGCTGAGTGTCCCATCAAGGCTATGCGATTTGGGTCACCGCCCAACCTTCCGGCATTGGCGTGAATCCAGTTTACCGCTTCTCCGATTTGAAGGGCTTGCGTCTGTGCGTTCGCTCTTGGAAACAGCGTGTAACTGACGGAGGCAAAATTATAGCCTTGTTCAGTAAAGTGTCGAGCCTTGGCACCGACTTGTCCGCGATTGCCCAAAGCCCATGCACCACCGTGAGCAAAAATAAGAATAGGTGCGTTTCCTGCACCAGAGCGTGCCGGATACCAGTCCAAATTATTAGAGCCGTAATCATAGACGCGCTTTGAAGCTGCTTGCACTTGCGTACTTGGCAATAACAGTCCCGCAGACAGACTGCCTGCTACGGTACTCTTTAAAATTTCGCGACGCGTAATCTTCATTGCCATGCCTTAAATCTCATATTTCACTATATCAGAATTAAGGTCATTTTCCGATAGACTTATTAAGGTCGGGTTAACCATTCGGTTTTTGAGGCTCAACTCATGCGCTATAGCGGTCGACAACTCTTTGCAACATGGGTGCATAATACGCGAAATCAGGTGTGATGTGATTTGGCACTTTGCCCTGATCGTCCCAATATCTCACCTGAACGATATCGCGTAGGTGAGGGTTCTTTTCAAACTCTGCGACTTCCTCTTCATTCATTGGGCCACCCTGAAGGCCAAGCGTGTGAACGGAAGCTTCTGATAATTTGCCGAAATATTCCTTGTCTGTTGCGCAGAGATAGCGTTTGGCAGCAACGTGGCAGCGAACGCATTCTATGACGATTGGCGGGAAGAATTTTGCCAGCACCGCAGCCCCTGCTTCATCGTGATGATTGTCGATGCCTTGTTCCAGCGCATCATCAGGAAATTCATTGGTATAATGACCGATGTCATGGAGGAGGGCAGCGGCAACAATCTCGTCTGAACCACCAGATTTTTCAGCAAGTTCAGCTCCCTGCAGCATGTGCTCCGACATGGTGACTTGTTCGCCCAGGTATGAGTCGGCGCCTCGGCGTTCAAATATGTCACCTATGAAATCGACGATGTTTTCTTTTGTCAGGCTGGTAACGTCCGGTTTGTTCATTGTGCCATTTCCAATTCATGCTCTATCGCAGATAGCGTTGAATATAGCCCGTCCTTATCCGCGTAACAGCCTTGTAGCCAACGTGATCCTGCCCCTGAATAGCCTTTGCGTGCATGCAGAACACGTGTGTTGTCGACGATGAAACTTTCACCTGGTTCAAGCTTGAAAGAAACCATCAT
>CALFBU010000065.1 GCA_937951455.1 uncultured Rhizobiaceae group bacterium | reverse complement strand
CAAAACAGCGACGAACGTTTGGCTCAAGCTTCACTGCTTTGTTGCCACCACGAACGCTTGCCATATGTTCGACCATGTCGATCGCAAATGTTCTGATTAGCCATACAGCCAAGAGTTCAGGTTGGAATGAGCCGGAAAATTCTTCGCGGTCTGCCCATTTTTCACGGTCGCAAGCCCCAAATTTTGAAGATCCGTAAACGGCGGTTGTGCGCATCAGGTATCCGACTTTTTCAATCTCACCGACATCAGGCTGTTTGCCTTTGGACAAACACTCGGTGACATATTCAAAAAGTCTGACCGAACGGTTTGCACGCGAAAGGGAAATCTCTTTTTCTGAGATACGACCCGCCTCTTGTAGGGGCACATTTTTCGACAGGCGTTCAATATCATCGCTGGTGGGAATACCATCAAAGAGCGTGAAGGTAGCATCCCATGCTTCGGCTATAACGCGGTCTGAGCGTAATTCCGCTGGTAAATCATGCGCAAAGGCAACAAGTGTGTAGGTTCTCTTTGGGCCTGTTACGCTGTAGGTTGCAACGCCAACCCCTTGTTCATCGATATCAAATAGCGGGCGCTCAAATCGCCAACCCTCTTTCTTTATTCTGCGTAATAGGACGCGCATGAAACTCAAGCGTGATTGATGAAACGAGCCCATGCGCTTTAACCGCATGACCTGAGACGCAGGGCGCAATTTTAGGGTTTCTGATGATTTTTGATCTTGTTCAATCATGTCACAGGTCCAAAATTATTATCATAAAAGCCTAACCAGTTTTCACCCATGATACCAGCAGTTTCACTTTCTGAAAATCCGATATCTTTTAAACCCTGTTCAATGGTGTCAAAATCCCGATTATCCTTGAACCACTCAGGCATGGGTGGGAAACCTGCATCAGACGCTGAGCCTTCGCCGTAATCGATCTCCTTCGTCCAGCGACCAACACGCATCCATTCAACGATGCTGTCTGGTTGATCCTGACAAAGGTCTGTGCCAATGCCGATATTTTCTACACCCATCAAATCAGCAGTTTTGGCGATCATGCCGCAAAAGCTCTCAAGCGTGCAGTCTGATTTGTCTTTAAGATGATGCGGGTACATGGAAAACCCCAACATGCCACCTGATTGACCAAGCGCTTTTAGAACTTCATCCGACTTATTGCGAAGAGCAGGATGCCAGAAATTTGGGTTGGCATGCGTTATTGCGATTGGGCGTTCGGAAATCTCAATGGCTTCAAGCGTGGAACGTTCAGCAGAGTGGCTCATGTCAACCACAAGCCCAACGCGGTTCATTTCCTTGATGACTTGTTTGCCCATACGGGTAATGCCGGTGTCCTCGGCCTCATAGCACCCTGTCGCCAAAAGCGACTGATTGTTGTAGGTCAACTGCATGAAACGTGCACCCAGCATGTGGCAGATTTCAACAAGGCCAATATCGTCTTCAATCGGTGAGGGGTTTTGAAACCCGAAGAAAATAGCTGTACGATTGGTCTTGCGTGCTAGACGAACATCTTCGCCAGTTTTTCCGTGAAAAATCAAATCAGGAAACCGCTCAAACCATATGTTCCATTTCTCGATATTGGCAACCGTCTCACGAAAGTTTTCATGATAGGTAATGGTCACATGAACGGCATCAACCTTGCCCTCACGCATTTGACGGAAGATTTTTTCTGACCAATTGGCATATTGAAGATTATCGATACGGTGCATTTTAGTGATTTACCTGATTAACAGCAGGAAATTTGCGACAACTATGCACAAACATCAAGTTTGATTTGCGCCATTTTCATATCCCTGCAAAACATTGACCGCATTAAGTCCTATTGCATCAATCGCGTAGCCACCTTCCATGATGAACTGTGTAGGCAGGTCAAGTGCGACAAGGTCTTGGCCCATGGTGTAAAAATCGTCAGATTTCAGCTTGAAAGAGCTGATAGGGTCCTCTTCAAATGTATCGGTACCCAGCGAAATAATAACAGCATCTGGCGCATATTGGTTTATTCGTTCCATGGCTTGAAAAAGTGCCTTGCGCCAGGTTTCAAATGTCGTGCCTTTGGGCATAGGCAAATTCAAATTAAAGCCTTCGCCCTGACCCTCACCAACCTCATCGGCGTATCCAAGAAAATGTGGAAATTCATCTTCGGGGCGTCCGTGAAGCGATATAAACAGAACATCATTTCGGTTATAGAATATATCCTGTGTGCCGTTCCCATGATGAAAATCAACATCGAGAATCGCTACTTTTGACGCGCCATTATTGAGCAAGGTTTGCGCTGCAAGTGCTGCATTGTTGAAAAAACAATAGCCGCCGTACATGTCCAGCGCTGCATGGTGACCAGGGGGGCGGCACAACGAGAAAATTGTTTTTTCATCCATCAAACGATACGCGCCTTCAATCGCAACATTTGCGCTGGCGCGTGCGGCTTCCCAGGTGCCTTTAGTAATAGAAGTTTCTGCCGCAAGTGCGTAATAGCCAAGCTTGCCGTCAATATCGACAGGGCATTTTTGTGCCATTCTTCGCGCAGGCCAGGATGAAGCAATCGCTTCACCTTCCATGCCAGCGGCAGTCCATTCATCCCAGCAGGTTTCCAAGAACGAAACATAATCTGCGTCATGGATTTGAAGTATTGTCTCAAGACCATGATCTTTGGGCGCTAAAATTTGGCCTAATTCAACTTCTTTTAATCGCGCCAGTATATAGTCCATGCGGGATGGCTTCTCAAAAGGTTCTACCAATACACCACCGCACAGCTCGGTCTTGGCTTCGCGCTTTCGGTGATCTTCAGAATATATTGTTAGCATTAGCGCGCCATGCCTTTTTCAGCCAGTTCAGATAAATGTTCAGCCCAGCGTGTCTCTTTGTTTTGACCCAATTCTCGAAAATACGACCAGCTGAAAATACCGGTATCATGCATGTCATCAAAGGTGATGCGAACCGCATAATTGCCCACAGGCTCCATTTTCATGATTTCAACGTTTTGTTTGCCGCCAATGGTTTTACGTTGTTCTGGAGAATGCCCCTGTACTTCCGCAGAAGGTGAAAGAACACGAAGCATTTCTGCGGTAAGTTCGTATGTTTCACTTTCCCCAAAAGCGATTTCCAGAGATTTTTTATCCTTGCGAACTGTCAATTTTGTGGGTTGCATTATTTAAGTTGGCCTTGTTCAAAATTCGTATTGATATTCAATCTGAATTATCATTATCTTTGACCATGAGTAATACGATTTCAGATCATGTACAACTGATTGAGCTTTAAGGAATAATTATGAACAAAAAAGTCGATGCAATCATTATTGGCGCTGGAGTAATAGGCGCTTGTGTGGCTTTTGAGCTTTCCAAAAAAGGATACAAGACATTAAGCATCGATAAGGGGCCTGAAGCTGGTTACGGATCGACTTCTGGCTCGTGCGCGATTATTCGAACCTATTATTCGGCCTATGAAACCTGCGCACTTGCCTATGAGGGCTGGTTCTACTGGAAGGATTGGGCAAATTATATGGGTGTTGAAGACGAGCAGGGTCTTATTAAATACCATGACACGGGTTGCCTGGTCATGAAGACGCCTCACAACAAACATCTTGTAGAGGCCTGCAAAACGATGGATCGTATCGGCTGTCCTTATGAAGACCTGACACCTGAAGATATAAAGGCGAAAATTCCAGGCATTGATATTCGCAAATATGAACCGGCAAAACTGATAACGGATGAAGCTTTTGGTGAACCGACAGGCGGCGAAGTGCCAGGTGCAATATTGTTCCAGGCTGGCGGTTATGTCTCAGATCCAAAGCTTTCCGCCCATAATGCCCAACGTGCAGCGGAAGCCCATGGCGCGGAATTCATGTTTAAATCAGAGATTACAGAAATCAGACAAGAGGGTGGACGTGTATCAGGTGTAACGCTTGCTGATGGTACGCAGATTGATGCCAAAATCGTTGTAAATGTTGCTGGCCCACATTCTTCAATCATCAACCAGATGGCTGGCGTTCGCGATGGCATGAAAATGTCGACACGTGCCTTGCGCCATGAAGTAAGTCACGTAAAAGCACCTGTTGATATCGATTATGGCAATGGTGGTTTTGTCTATTCAGACAGCGATATTTCTACTTATGCAAGATCAGAGGTTGGCGGTAATATTCTGCTAGGTTCAGAAGATCCTGAATGTGATGAACGCGAATGGGTAGACGATCCTGATAATTACAACACAGAATTTACAGATCAAAACAAAACGCTGGTCATGCGCTTTGCCCAACGCTTGCCTTCGCTGGGTATTCCTGAACAGGCGAAAGGTGTGGTAGCACTTTATGATGTAACGGAAGACTGGATTCCGATCTACGATAAATCTGATCTGCCAGGATTTTACATGGCCTGTGGGACGTCAGGCAATCAGTTCAAAAACGCACCGGTTGCGGGCAAGATGATGACAGCCATCATCGAGGCTTGCGAAAAGGGACATGACCACGATGCTGATCCTGTCATGTTTGAACTGGAAAACATCGGCCATACCATTTCACTGGGAACGTTCTCTAGGAACCGGGAAATCAATCCAAACTCGTCATTCTCGGTTATTGGGTAACTTACTTTTTGAAAACCCGTGTCATATAGTTTGACATAACAGGCATAGGTTCGCTGAAAACTTCTGTCATGCCCAGTCCTTCAAAAATAGCTTTATAGTCGCGGGCATAAAGTTTGTATTCGACTGAGGTTTCGGCTTCGATGATGATGAGATGTTTTTTGGTTGCTCGAACCATATGCTCAAAGATCCATTCGCTTTCAGGGTGAATATGTAGAAGAACCGCCATGGTATACATGATGTCGAACGAATTATCTTCGAGTGTCGCCATAAATTCTTCTGCGGCTGAATTATGAAGTTGCGAATTGGCTGCCATTTCAGGGAAGTTTTTACGAAGCTGTTCCGATGCGCCAGTGTTAATCTCTACGGAGGAGAGATCCATATAACCATTGATATATAGATGGTTTAGATTTCTGCCGATATTACACCCAAGTTCAAAAATTTGATCATTCTTTTTGGCGTATTGATCCATTAGTGAGACGAGATAGTCCGAGCGGGCAGTCTCATCCTTATATGCTTCAGGTTTGTTTTTATCATCTGGCGGGTTTGACCAATATTCGCGCAGTTCTTCGCCTGTGATTTTTGATTGCGCAGCCTGATCTCCTGAAAACTTTGCTTTAAGCTTGTAAAGTTGTTTTTGTATTTTGAATTTCAACAAATTCATGAGAATGCCTCTACCAAGATTAATGTCGCAAATTTATGCAAAAATAGACGCTTAATTTCTTTGAATAAGCTCTATTAAATGCCAGATTTAATTGTAGGCTATAGTAGAATTTTGAATGGAATTAAAGTTCTTAAATTGTGAGAGAACCTCAAAGTGAAATAATCGCTTCATCGGCAAAAGGATTAAAATGAAAGATTCATATCGTGCAGTTGTCATCGGCGGGGGCGTGGTTGGTTGCTCTGTGCTTTATCACTTGGCAAAAGCGGGCTGGAAAGATGTTTTGCTCATTGAGCGCTCCGAACTAACATCCGGTTCTTCCTGGCATGCGGCAGGCGGGTTTCATACGCTTAATGGCGACCCGAATGTTGCCAAACTACAGGCTTACACCGTTTCGCTTTATGATGAGTTGGAAGAAATTTCAGGTCAATCTTGCGGGCTGCATTTGACGGGTGGCGTCATGATGGCTGACTCGGAAGAGCGCATGGATTTTCTTCGCTTGACCCAAGCACAAGGGCGATGCCTGGGCATGGAGACGGAAATCATCACACCTTCCGAAGCCAAGGCAATGTTCCCGCTGATGGATGAAACAAATTTTGTGGGTGCGCTTTGGGATCCGGTTGAAGGCCATCTTGATCCATCAGGCACAACGCATGCTTATGCAAAGGCTGCCAAGGTTCTCGGCGCGGATATCGAATTGAGAAACCGTGTTGAAGAATTAACGCAAGATGTAGATGGCACTTGGAATGTCGTTACCGAAAAAGGCACGATCCGCTGTGAGCATGTGGTCAACGCTGGTGGGCTTTGGGCGCGTGAAGTAGGGCGCATGGTGGGTCTTGAACTGCCTGTCCTTGCCATGGAACACATGTATTTGCTCACAGAAGAAATGCCAGAGGTGCTGGAGTTCAATCAGGATACAGGTCGCGAATTGGTCGGCGTGATTGATTTCAAGGGCGAGATTTATACCCGTCAGGAACGCACGGGCCTTTTGTTGGGAACCTACGAAAAAGCCTGTAAGCCATGGTCACCAAATGAAACACCGTGGGATTTTGGCCACGAGCTTCTGCAGCCTGATCTCGAGCGTATTTCGCCTTCACTTGAAATTGGTTTTAAACATTTTCCAGCCTTTGAAAATGCGGGCATTAAACAAACCATCAACGGGCCGTTTACCTTTGCCCCCGATGGCAATCCGTTGGTGGGGCCAGTGGATGGGCTAACCAATTTCTGGTGTGCCTGTGCCGTCATGGCTGGCTTTTCCCAAGGGGGAGGCGTTGGTTTGGCACTTTCCAACTGGATGGTACACGGTGATCCTGGCCAT
>CALFBU010000064.1 GCA_937951455.1 uncultured Rhizobiaceae group bacterium | reverse complement strand
CTATTGCTGAAGCTCAACAGACTTTGGCAACCACTACTGTAAAAGGTGCTGACTTGCGTGCTCTACAGCAGAGCGCTCGATAATCTAAGTCTAAAATTAAAATTTAGCAGAAAGCCCTTCGTGTTCATTCACGTGGGGCTTTTTCTTTTTTTGGGTTGGGTTTCCTAGAATTGTAGTCATTATTATCGATGTCGAAGTAATCTTTGTTGATGTAAGTGTAACTTAAATTAAGCTAGCATCTGTCCATATTTATTTAATAACGGGCAAACTAAAATGAGCATACCGTAAGTAGACAAAACTCAGGTAATAATTTATCTATAAAAATTGTTTTAATCATATTGTTAGCCTTTCAAATGAAGCCAAAAAAGTTAACATTACTAGGCACACTTTCTACAGTTCCTGCCTCGCTCACTATTTTTGGACATGTATCTCTGATACTGACTGTTGGTGATTTTGCCAAATGGCTTATCGAAAAATGGCAAGTTTTAACTCGTAATCTATGGGATTTTGCGCTTTCGATTTTAAATCTAAATCTTAGCAATGAACAAAAAGATTACCTTACTGCGTTAGTGTTTTTTGTACCGGTTTTAATAGCTGCGCTTAGGTCAAGAAAAACTGACGTTGATCAATCAAAACCAAAATATGATGTGATGCTCGCGATTGTCATTGGTATAGTAATTTTATATCTGCTTAGCGCCCAATTTTTTGAAGACCTTTGGGAACTGTTAAGCGGTACTATGATACAATTTGTTCTGAATTACATGAACCTGCTTTTTTCACTATTTATGCTTGTAGCCTGGCTCGCTTGCATTCCAATACTCGTCCTCGGTACATTAATCATTTTTAAAAAAATAAATACCTTAGAACAGGTTCGGTTTCCAATTTTAGCTGCAATTATTTTTGTGATAGTGGGTGGTGCATATTCAGCTTTAATGGTGCTAAATATACTAAGCTATTTTGAATTAAATCAATGGCGCGAAAACTTAAGCCAAGTACAATATTTTGATTGGTTAGCATCTTCAGTTTTTCCTGGCCTTGTCCTGATTGCAGGAGTTATTGCGCTTAAATTTATCCCCAGTGATAAAACCAAAACCAAGAAAAATAAACAAAATGATGAAACAGAAAAAGAAGCTATCACAAAAAAAGAAAGCAATGAAAAGGGATTCTTTATGATGGTTACTTTAGGTATTGCCGCGTTAGTTCCCACCATAAAAAGCGTAGGCTTCTTCGAAGCAACGGTTTCTTCGCTTTTACTGGTTATCCTTATATTGACGATCAGATTCAATCCAGGAAAATTAGTCAACATTGGCTTTATGGTAATTCTTTTAGTCATTGTTGGACTATCCATTGACTACATTTGGCTGGCTATTTTAGAGGTCAAAGGTTTTGCTGATATTGAATTGTAAATACTAAAATCCGTTCTTGGTAAGTTATTACGAGATAGCATTTATAAGTCATCAACGCCTATGGTACAGATTGTAAAGTTGCCTAACTTGATTTTGGCTTTTGATAGATCTTAAGTTGCTAATGAAGAGACAAAATAGATAAGCGACTTACTCATGATTTTAATTTTAGTGAAAAATACCAAGTGCAGAAGCAAAGACCTAATCTGAAAAACTAGGTGTTTGGTCTCATACTTTGAACTGGTCGAGCAAATTCGTATTTTCCAGATTGCAATTTCGACAGGTTTTTTTAGTTACTTTAAAACGCGCCGATATCAATCAGAACACGGGCTACTTTTTCGAAGTGTCTTTCGCGGATGGCTTTACCGACTTCCACGGATGACAGGATGTCACTCATCAGAGCCTGATCAAAAATTACCGGAATGTTTTTATTATCCGCTGCTTTCATGTCGCGTGCAAAACGCACGCCTGAGAAGACTTTAACAAGCGCTGGCACTTTGGAGTGTTCCGGGTGGAAGTAGATGCCAACCGCAGATTCCGAGCCACGCAGGATCATGGTAAGACCGCTTGTGCCATCTCGGATCTGACCTGAACCTTGAGCCTGACCAGATACTTCTGCAATCATGCGACGGTGCTCGCTTTTCTGGTGCTGTTTGAATTCAGGCGAGCCATTGATTTCCTTTTGCTCACGTTTGGCTTCCTTGTGCCCCATTTTCTGCTCATCATGAAAGAGCATTTTTTGCAGTGGCATATCGAGCAGGCCAAAGAGTAAAAGCATGACGACAGCAGTGGCCAGAATCAAGGTTCCGGCAGAAATGGCACTGTCAGCGATACATCCTATGGAGCAATATAAACTTGCCAGAATGGTTTGCAGGAACAACCAGATAAAGACAAAGGTGATGACAAACCAAAAGACGAGTTTAGCCAGTGAAGAAGCAAATTCCACCATGTTGCGTTTTTTGAAAAGCTTTTTGAAGCCTTCCGCAGGATTAACTTTCTTGAAATCGGGCTTTAACGGCTCAAGCGAAAAAGGAATGCCTTGCTTGTCCAGCAGGTTGGCCACCAGACCGATCATGATGACGAGTGCAGCAAAGGGTACGATTGCGTACATGACGTCGAAAACCACGGTCAAAAATAATGACAATCCGATTTCTGTTACGTCTTCGCGGAAAGATAGAACCGAGAGCTGATAAAGGCCTGAAAATGATTCAGAAAAATTCGTCCAATTGAGAATGATGTAGAAAATACCTGCAACAGTCGTCATGCTTTGAACGAAGTCAGAGCTTTGCGCTACCTGGCCTTTTTTTCTAGCTTCCTTGAGTTTGTGTTGGGAAGGTTCGAGGGTTTTTTCTTCACTATCATCAGACATGGTTGTTCCTTATCTGATGATGCCCTGGACAAGATCTGGCACGGTTGCCAAGAAGCCCAGGTTATCTTTGAAAAGTCTGATCGACATGACAAGGAAAAGTGGCAGTATCATCATTGCGATCAGGTTTTTGGTTGAGAATGTCAGGTGACCAACATCGATGTTCTTGCCGAATTTAGCACCTATCAAGTGGATGATATCTGACAAGAACATAATCACGAGAAGCGGGCCAGCCAGCACCACTGCATTGAGTAAAATATGTTCAAGGATTTCCAACAGGATATCCGCACCGGGTACAAACTTTGGGAAGACACTGTTTACTGCCCAAATGTCATAGCTGGTATAAATTGTGCCCGTAACGATTTGAAAGCCGCCGATGGATGCGAAAAGCCAAAGTGTAAGGATGGCAAAGAGATTGCCATAAGAGGTTACTTCGCCGCCTGATGGATCAGGCATGCCGAGCATTGCGCCGCGGTAAATATCGATGATGCCGCCACCTGCAATGGCAATCGCCAAGGGAACAGAAGAGGCAAAACCAAGGACAGCGCCGATGAGCAATTCTTTCAGCAGCAAAGCCATGAAGTTCATCTCAAACACAATTTCCGATGAAGGGACACCATTTGCCAAAAGCGGTAACGTGATGCCAAGCGCAAAAACCATGCGCAACATGCCTGTGCCCACTTGCGTCCATGCGAAGATTGCAAACAACAAGGTGAACCCAAAAGGTCTCGCCATCGCCAGAATTACCCATGGGGTGTAATCTGCGAAGATATCCAGGAATGCGTTGAAGAGTTCACCTGATGGCATCAAACAATCCTACTTTGAGTATTCATGAAAGCGGGAGAAGATTTCATCTGATGCCGTGTAAAGTGGCGCGGTTAACACACCACCAAAGGCGATTAGCATAAAGCCGATAACCATAATCTTGATGGTTTGCGGTAGGGTTTGTTCTTGAATTTGGGTTACCGCCTGAAACAGACCCACGATGAATGCAATGATCGTTGCAAGCAATAGAGGGGGTACAAGCACCACTGCAGAATAATAAAAGATATTATAAAGAGAGGAAATTAACTGAGCTTCATCCATCCGTTTTCTCCCTTATACGTATGTCAGGATCAGGCCGTGAACCAGTTTGGTCCAGCCGTCCAGGAATACGAACAACATCAACTTGAATGGAATTGAGATTGTGGTTGGTGGAACCATCATCATGCCAAGTGCCACAAGCAAGGTAGTGATGATGATGTCGATGGCCATGAACGGCAAGTATAGCAGGAAGCCGATTTCAAAAGCTTTTGTAAGTTCTGATAGCAAGAATGAAGGAACCAATACGGTCATGGAGTCCTTACTTGTGGTTGCAGCCAGACCTTCGCCCCAAATCTGAGTTGTGGAAGCGTTAAAGAACTCTAGCTGTTTTGGATCCGTGTGCTTTATTAAAAACTCTTTAAGTGGGATCATCGCCTTTTCACCAGCGGCCATCCACTCATCCAGTGTTTGATAATTAAAGCCATCAGCTTCCAAAACGGTATAAATTTCGTTGAGAATTGGCATCGCCACATAGACTGATAAGATCAGAGATAAGCCATATAAAATGATGTTTGGTGGTAACTGCTGAATGCCCAAGGCTTGTCTTACGATGAAGATAACCACCGAAATTTTTGCAAAGGCAGTTACGGTCACAGCTACCATGGGTAGGAAAGCTGTGCCTAAAAGTAAAACTATAATTCCAAAAGAATTATCACCGACCATCTTAAATTTTCCAGTTCTACGTGTGTGTTTTTAAGTAGTTAAGTGTTGGTATTTAAACTTTGAAAGCGCCGATGCTATCGAGCGTGACGGACAGGTTTGAACCCAAGAGGGATAGGTGCCCCTTGCCGAACGGACGTGCCTGATAATAAATATCCGCACCATTTTCTGGTAGACGTTGAATGTTCACTTTCGCGCCTTCGCTTAGCGTGTGTCTCTCAAAAGCGGAGAGGGATACTTCGCCAAGGCCGAAAGTTACGAACACATGCTCGGTTGTCTCATTTGAGATTTGCACTGGCCCCGCCAGAGGACCTGCAATTTCTACCTGCTCATCTTCAATATGGATCGGCCAGTAGCGGCCATCTGAGCGCATTAAAACACCCTTGATGACCGACGATGGTTCTACACCGCAGTCAATCATTTCGCCGATGCGAGCAAGGTAAGCTTGTCTGGCGGTTACAACGACAGGGCCCAGATGAACTATCATGCGATTGTCGATTTGTTTTTCTTCAGGAAAGCTGTGCTTTGCGGCCAGCTTTTCACACTGATAATGAAGATCGCCAGCAATCTGTACTGCGCCTTGATGTTTTTCACCTTCGATGTCGAATTCAAAACCCAGCAGTTCGCCGGATACAGGTGCGTCCACATCTGTAATTGAAACGATTGAAAGTTCGGCACCCAACAGGTTTTCAAGTGTGCTGATTTGGTAAGTGAACAAATGTTCGAAAATCAGTGCGGCATCGCCACCTTCAAGTTTTCCGATGTTGAGATCATCATCTGCCAATTGCAAAATATGCGCGGCCGCCTGTGAAGGCATGAAAATAGAAAACGCGCCTGCATTGCTGTGACCGATAATCTGTACCCAATTGCCGTTAGGCATTATGTTTGGTTTAGTATAGGTCGTAACGATTTCTGTAGAGAATGTGCCGATTTGAATTCTAAAATCGCAAATCAAGCCACCCCAAGATGAAATCAGCGCAATAAGTGTTTTATCGAACTCAAAACGCTTTTCAGGTTGAGCCTGAGCGTTCGGTGTGAAAAGTCTTTTACCAGGACGATTGGCATTTAGTGAAAGACCAGACTGCATTTTCTATACTCCGCAAACTAAAATAAGTGCAGAGATTACCCTTGACGCGCAGCTTCGACTTTCTTCATGTCAACCAGCTTATCGCAGAGTTTTCTCGTACGCTCTTCCAGTTGCAAGAAACGCGCCAGTTTGGATTGTTCCAATTTGAGACGTTCCTGGGACTCATTGAGCTGCTGCTCCTTGAGTTCGGTATTAAAGGCAGATTCTTGGATTTCCTGGTCTGTAATGGCGTAAACGTTGACGATACGTGCATTCTGAAGCGACGGATTTTGCCCAGGTTCAATGACTTTTTTCAATCGTTCCTGTCGTCTTGTCGCGGCAGTTTCCCTGATCCGTATTTGTTCGTGCTTTGCATCTTCTACCGCAAGGCTTGCCATATGCATTTCACGGCTTGCTTTTGCAGCCTCCATTTCAGCCAGTCTGCGCCTGAGTTCTTTTACTTTTAGGAGCTTGTCTATTTTCTTGAGCTTACTCACCGAGTATTTCTCTCATTTGCGCAACGGATTCTGCGTGTGTTACGTGCGCGTGTGTATGTTGTTTCAAGAGACCTTCGATGGCCGGGTTACATTCAATAGCCATATCGGCGACCGGATCGGTTCCTGCCACATATTCTCCAACCTGAATGAGCAACTCAAGATCGATGTATTTGGCCATGAGTTTGCGCAAGTCATTGGATGCGCCGATGTGTTCTTCAGTACAGATTTCATTCATCAACCGGCTTTTACTTTTGAGCACATTGATGGCGGGGTAAATACCACTTCTTGCAAGTGCTGCGTCAAGTACGAGGTGGCCATCGGTCAAACTTGCAATTTCTTCTGCGACCGGATCGTTCACGCCGTCATTTTCAACCAATACCGTAAAGAAGGCTGTGATCGCACCCGTCGATGTTTTGCCCGTGCGTTCAATAAGCTTTGGCAGCTCTGCGTATACGGATGGTGTGAAACCGCTTCGTACAGCTTTTTCACCCGCTGACAGGCCAACTTCACGCAAGGCACGTGCAAAACGTGTGGCGCTATCAAACAGCATGAGAACTTTTTGTCCCTGTGTGCGGAAATGCTCTGCAATTGTTACCGCACTGTGTGCTGCCATGATGCGTTCCATTGCCGGGCGATCAGAGGTTGATGCAACAACGATACAACGTTTGCGGACTTCTGGCGGGAGCTGACGCTCCAAAAATTCGTTTACTTCACGGCCGCGTTCACCAATCATGGCAAGCACGACGACGTCTGAATCCGAGTGACGTGCGAGCATCGCAAGTAGGGTTGATTTACCAGCACCCGCCTCACCAAATATTGCCATGCGCTGACCATTGCCGATGGTGTTAAACCCATCGATTGATTTTACGCCAGTTTCAAAGACATCATCTATGACCGGTCTGTCGAGTGCATCCACGGTGGGTGGCGTGATTTTGATTTGTTCCATGTTGTTGGTCTTGAATTCATGACCATCCACTGGGCGTCCCAAACCGTCCAGCACTCTGCCGATGAGTTCATTGCCAACCCAGATTTTGCATGGTTCACCTGTACCAATGACTTCCGTGTTGGATGAAATACCTTCGATGTCTTCCATTGGGGAGAGGATTGCGCGTTCTTTTTCAATCGCTACAACCTGAGCGCCGATTTCGCGACCTGATTCAGGCAGTCGCAAAACGCATTTTTCACCTACGAAGACATCTTTCAAGGTCGTAACGATACGACTTGCAGACACATCCGTTATTTCACCAATCTCGCGGTGGTGATTGCAATGTCTAAGATGACGACTTGCTGCACTTAAAAGTGAGTTTAGTTCTGGGCGCTTATCGGGGTTTTCCATTTGCAAAGCATTCATTATGCCTTGCCTCCAGAAAGCGTGCTTTCGATAGAGTTTTTAATCGCTTGCAGTTGGACATCCAGACTCACTTCGACGCGCTTATTTCCAGTATCCAGAATGCATCTTCCGCGTTCAAGGCTCGTATCGTCGATGATTTCGTAATTTGCAGAATTATCCGTTTTGGGATTGCTGATATTATACAGTCTTAATCGGTTAGCGCAGTCCGGATGAGCATAAACTGTAAGCTTGCTTGCTTTCACGTAATCACGCGTGGCTTTGTTAACGGCAAGTGCATAGGCTTTTTCAGCTCCAATTGCGCCCAACATCAGATTGATGGATTGTTCAACGATTTCAATGATGCCTGCTTTCGCCGACCAAAGATCAGGGCCAAGTTCGCTTAAGGTCTGATTGACCTTGAGCGTGATAAGGCGGTTCGCCTCTTCTTCAGCTTCCATTTGTTTTTGAGCAAGATATTCATCTGCTTGGGTTTGCGCATTTTCAAGCATTTCTGCGGCTTCTTCACGGGCGTGCTGAAGAATCTCTTCTGCTGTTTGTGGGGATACGTTTTCAGTTTCAGACGATTCTACGTGTGCATGAACCGATCCCTCTGCGGAAACCATGTTGCCGTTATATGCTTCTACGTAATCAAACATGTGTTTGCCTCTTATGCCGCTAGAGAAGAATTTTCGTTTAACAGTGCAGTACTCACTGCCACGACAATGTCGCGTGCCTTGGCATTGCTAATGGTATTTGAAATTTCTTCTTCTCGTTCCTCGTTAGTCTCCATGAGATAGACACGCATGCCAATTTGCTCATCAAGGCTTGCTTTCCAACTATGAATGCAGGCTTTGCCGCAGCGCACAATCAAGGTTTCAATTTTTGACATATCAGCTGTGAAGTCTGACTGTTCTGGGTGTAGATGGTTTAAGGATACAGCGATCTTTAAATCCTCAACTGAAAACACCTCTGAAATTCTCTCAAAATCTGATTTTGAAATTCTTGTACGTAGGAATTCACCATGGATAACCATGCCGCAGATGCGAGCCAGACGCTCTCTGTCAAACCCGTAAGCCTGTGCTGAAACGACATCATCAGGTCTCATGTTTGCATTTGGATCAATGCCAAAGGATGAAAACATTCTGTTGCGCAGTGCATCAAATAATCTGTCGTTAGACATCATTTGTAATGCCAATTGTGGTGCGTCAAAGGTTTCGCCCCATCGCTCAAACCAGCTTTGGTTTATTTCATCTCGGCTTGGTAAAAACTTGCTCATTCTTAATTACTCTTGGTTGTAATCTTGGTCTGGCTGCGTCTCTTTTTTGAAGAAACGGCACCTGAAAGTTTGAAACCGTACCAAGCAATTGCGCCGAGTATCACCAGAAGGAATACGTTCCATATACCATTGCCAAATGAGGCGACTGAGCGTTTAGAGGTTGTGGCCGTTGCTGAAGTGTTATCTTCGAAAAGCGCTACTTCAACAAAAGAATATTCAAGGTTGTCCAGGCTGTTCACGATCAGGTTTTTGATCGTTGGAATTTGTGGGCGTAAATCCTTGCCTGCTTCCTGATAGATAAACACTGACGCACGCGGTGGCGTTTTGTCATCGACGAAAGGATTGTCTTCAGGCACCATCAAGTGAACGCGGGCTGAAACAACGCCGTTGATGCGTGAGATAGAATTTGACAATTCTTCGTTAAGCGCGTGCATAAAACGTGCGCGCTCTTCAAACGGTGTTGAAACCAGTTTTTCAGAATTGAAGATTTTACCCAGAGATCCGAAGTTTTCACGCGGCAAGCCTTTTTCTGAAAGCTTTGCGATGGCAGTGCTGAAGTCACCGCGATCAACGCTGATTGAAAAAGCACCTTTACCATCCGTTGAACGGCTAGCCTCGATGCCGTTAACAGCCAGTACGGAAATCATCTCATTGACTTCGCGTTCCTGCAAATTAGAGTAAAGTTCAGACTGACAGCCTGCAAGAAAAAGTGTTGCTGCCAGGACGATGCCCAGGCTGGCTTTTTTCTTTAGTGTTTTATTTGCTCGCATTTTCATCATTTGCTTTCTACTCGATACATAAAAGCGGTTAAGGGGTACGTTAAATTTAGCTCTGTCTTATGAGTGTTCTTGATGTATCGGACACACCACTTACAACCTGATTGACCATTGCCATGAAAATTGCATGATCAAACGTCTTGGAAAGTGCATCCACTTTGTCGTCTTTTTGTGGGCTAAGATTGCCGCCCTCAGTTGGATTTAGGCTTTCAACTTGTGAAGCCATCTCGTTTTTATAAGTATCAATCGGCGAAGCAGTCTCAGTTGCATTCGGCACTTTCGATGAAAGTTCGTCGATCTTTGTGTAAACGCCATCCAGAACAGTTGTTGCAAAGCCTGGCTGAGTAGGTGCGCTGGATACTTGTGGTGCAACTTCAATGGAAGCAGGAATTGAATTGCTGATTGAAAGACTGGCTTCACTTGGTGTCGAAGAAGCGCTTGAGCCAACCTGGTTTTCAGCAGCTTGTGTTGCCTGTTTCAAAGCTTGTGATGGATCAGCGCCAACTGCGCCTACAGGTGCGATTGTCATATGTCTTTTCCTTATGAACCAGAGTTGCTTTGTGCTTCGCTTAAAATATTTTGAAGCATTGAGAAGAACAGGGATGCAAATGCAGTTTCAGCTGCTTGTGAAAGTTGTTCTGTTTGGCCGGTAAGACCTTCAGCTGCCTGCTCGGAACCAAGTGTTAATTGCGGATCGCCAATCGTTGCAGATTGACTATCTGTTAGTGATCCAACTCTTGTGTCGAGCGTTGCACTGCCACTGTCACCTGTGCCTGTTACCGAGCCGCTTGCAAAAGCATCACCCTGACGTAACTCAGAAGACAGATTGAGGTTCGGTTGGCTTGCGCTGTTTATTTCCATTTTTTTACTCTCTTAATCAGGGATTTATAACTTACTTATAGTACCTGATTTTGACCTTCCGTAATACCGTAAATACTACTTAGAAAATTGGTAGTAGAAGATATTATGGTTTAATTTCAATATCTTATGATTAATTTCACAGTTCTGTGTCCCATTTTATTCCGCTGCCTCCAGATATGTATTGTGCGATGCAAATTCTGTGCCAATCGTACCTATTGGGTTGAAATTAAACTCGCCTGACAATTCTCTGAACGCGACAACATGGAATGCAAGGTTGTGCGATTTCAAATATTGCGAGAGTGGGCGGCGATATTCCGCTTTTGTCAAAATAACCGGCGGCTTGGCGTTAAGCTCTTCAATATGATGACGTTCTCCAACATCTTTCAAAAGGGCTTCAGACAAATGTGCTGATGGATGGAAGTTGTTGTCTTCCTGACTAAAGTTAATGCTTTCGCCAATGGCTGCTTCCATTTCAGGCTCGATTACATAGCCTGCAATCAGTCTGTTTTCATCAGCGTAATTTGAACAAACCTGACGAGCCAGAGCAAAGCGTGCTTGTTCGGCAAGGTTTGCGGCACTACCACCCGAAAGCGTGCCTTCCAGCAATGCTTCGAACAAAATTCTGCGTGGCAATAGTGGCACACCATCATCCAGAAGGTTGCGAAGTACGTTCAACAGTTGAACAGGGGACAATGTTTGTGAAACCTGTGTCGCCAGTTGATCGTGTTCCTTGGCAAGGTCCTTGATAATTTCCTGCACAGCCTTGTAGCCCAAAATGCGTGATGCTTTTGTGATCAGGTAGTGCGAGCCAAGTCTTGCAAGCAATTCACCCATGGCAATGACTTCAATGCCAGCGTCCGTGAAGATGTGCTCATTTACCTCATCGATCCAATATGCAGAGCGCAATGGCCAGGTATCATCAACCGCAATTTTTGGCAGGCCATTGAGTTCGAGGATATCAGGATCACAGATTGCGACCTTAACCCCTGTCGGGATTTCTGCACTGAAAACGGATACGTTATCAAGTGTCAGAACAATTTTGCTTGGTTCAAGGTTTTTGTCCTGTTCGATGCCGAAGACGGGCAGGTCAATACCTGTGCGTCTGAATCCACGCTCCAGGGCTGCGTCACGCGCTGTAATAAATTCATCGCGTTTGAACTCGCCAAAGACTTCCGAACCCGCAGAGATTTTAAAGACATCGTTTGGAGAAACTTTGAGGCTTTTTTCGCTTTCTTCTTTTGATGCAGGAAGACCTTTGGCGATATTTTCCTTCACCAATTCTTCTTCTTCCAGTTCAATGCCTTCTCGTTTGGCGATGAAAAATGCGCAAGCTGCCAGTATGACTGCCATGCCCCAAAAGAGCATGGTTGGGAAACCCGGGATAAGACCAATGAGTGCGACCAGAACTGCACCAACGTAAAGTGATTTTGACTTGCCTACCAACTGCTCTGTGATGTCAGAACCCAGGTCCTGTTCGTTTTCTGTCGTAACACGTGTGATGATTGTACCGGCACAAATCGCCATGATAAGCGCTGGCAATTGTGCCACAAGGCCATCACCTACGGTTAGTCTTGAATAGACAGAGCCCGCTTCTGCTGCAGACATGCCTTCGTTTAAAATACCAATTGAAATGCCGCCAACTAGGTTGATTGCAATGATAATCAGGCCTGCGATGGCATCGCCTTTTACAAACTTCATTGAGCCGTCCATCGCGCCAAAGAACTGGTTTTCCTTTTCTAGCTTGCGACGACGTTTGGTTGCTTCTTCGGAAGTGATGTCACCAGCGCGAAGTTCAGCATCAATACTCATTTGACGACCTGGAAGGGCATCAAGTGTAAAGCGGGCTGCGACTTCTGCAACACGTTCAGAACCTTTTGTAATCACCACAAACTGCACGGTTGTAATGATGAGAAAGATTACAAGTCCGACGGCAACACTGCCTGCGGTAACGAAAGTGCCGAAAGTTTCCACAATGTCGCCAGCGTCGGCTTCAGACAAAATCATTCTTGTCGTTGAAACGGACACGGCCAACCTAAAGGTGGTTGCGATCAGGATTACTGCCGGGAAAACAGAAAAGTCGTCCGGTCTTTGCAGATAGACTGCCACCATCAAGATCAGGATGGTGAGCGTAATGTTCAAGACGATGAGGGAATCGATCAAGATCGTAGGCAATGGAATAATCATTACCAGAACAATCATCATCAGCATCGCAACAAGTGCCAAATCCTGACGACCTTTAAAGAGACTCAATAATTTCATGTCAGCTTACCTTGTTAAATGAACGAAATTTGCCAAACCATGCTTTGGCATCTGCTATTCTGTTTGTTTTGAATGAAACGAGGCTTCGGTATAAAAGAACGATGCCGTCTAATGGTCCGTTTGAGTTGCCCTTTTGCAAGTAGTCGTATTCTTCGACCATTGCCTCAGCTTCTGCCCAGCGGTTAAGACGCATAAAGGCAAGCGCCAACAATCTTGAGCACTCAACGTTTTTCGGATTAATTTTTCTGATCATCATCAAATAAGCAATGGCCTCATTTGCACGGCCATAGCGAATTTGCATGGCGGAAAGCGCGCATAGCATTTGCTGGTCGCTCCAGGTGAGGGGAATTTCCTTTAGGGCAGGATTAGCATTCACTTCAGCCTGAATTGCCTTATCGACATTGTTTTGTCTTGCGATTTGATCCTGGTCTTCTTGTGCAAGTTTTGCATCAGATTGCAGACTAATTTTTTGCTGCGCCTTTTGCACTTTCAAGGCTTCCAGTTTGGCAAGTCTTGATTGTGGTTGTTGCTGCTCTGGTTGGACCTCTGCCTTTGGCT
>CALFBU010000063.1 GCA_937951455.1 uncultured Rhizobiaceae group bacterium | reverse complement strand
CTTACAAAGGTTGACTGCACTTGGTCGCGATGAAATTGGCGATGAACTCAATACCATCGGAGAAGAAATCAAGGACTTCTTGGATATTCTTGCAAGCCGTGTTCGTGTGATGAAAATCATCACCGACGAATTGATTGAAGTTCGCGATGAATTTGCTACCCCACGTCGTACAGAAATCACCGATGGTGGTTTTGATATGGAAGATGAAGACCTTATTGCTCGTGAAGACATGGTCGTGACCGTGAGTCACAATGGCTATATCAAGCGCGTACCACTTGATACATATCGTGCGCAACGCCGTGGCGGCAAGGGACGTTCGGGCATGTCCACGCGCGATGAAGATTTCGTAACGCGCATATTCGTGGCCAACACTCATACGCCAATGCTGTTTTTCTCAACACGCGGTATTGCCTATAAATTGAAGGTCTGGAAATTGCCTCTTGCTGCACCCAACGCGCGTGGCAAGGCCTTGATCAACATTCTTCCGCTAGAGCAGGGAGAGAGCATCACGACAATTATGCCGTTGCCGGAGGATGAGGACAGTTGGGATAATCTCAACATCATGTTCGCAACAACTCAGGGTACAGTACGCCGCAACAAATTGTCGGATTTCAAACTCGTCAATCGGAATGGCAAGATTGCCATGAAGCTTGAGGGCGAAGACGGTATTGTTGGGGTTGATACCTGCACGGAAGATGCAACAGTCCTTCTGACATCCGCAAAAGGGCAGGCTATTCGCTTCAAGGTGACAGACATTCGCGTGTTTGCAGGGCGTAATTCTGTCGGTGTTCGCGGTATTAATCTTGGCGCCGGTGATAAAGTTATCTCCATGACTATTCTAAACCCAACCAAAGCGGAAGCTTGGGAGCGCACGGCATTCCTTAAACAGCGTCGTGCATTATTGGCTGCTGAAAACGGCGAAGAAATTGAAGCAGTTGTAGATGAGCCAGAAGAAGAAGGTTCCGATCAGGTTCTGACCGATGAACGTTTTGCACAAATGCAGGCAAGCGAACAAATGATCCTGACATTATCTGAGCGAGGCTTTGGCAAACGTTCATCCAGCCATGAGTATCGTGTATCTGGTCGTGGCGGCAAGGGCATTGCGGCCATGGCTGTCAACGAACGTAACGGTGAACTCGTCTCGTCTTTCCCGGTCGATGAAACCGATGAAGTCATGCTGGTTACAGATGGCGGTCAGCTTATTCGTTGTCCTATCAAGGATATCCGTGTAGCAGGGCGTTCAACACAAGGCGTAACGGTCTTCAAAACGGCAGTAGATGAAAAGGTTGTTTCTGTCGAACGCATTACCGAGACGGATGATGAAGGTGATGGTGAAGGTGAGGCTTCAGCAGAGGTGAACGAGGATAATTCATCTAAAACTGAGTGAGGCCAAGCTTAAAACAAAAATGAATAAATTCTCTTGTCGAACGTTTTCTATATGTAACCCAGAAAAATTACATATTAGGAAACAAGACATTGAAATGCGTAACGATACTTACATCCGTCATTTTTGCACTTTCTACGACTCATGGTTTTGCTGCTGATGCAGCTATTGGTGAGGGAATTTTCAAGAAAAAGTGCGCTTCTTGCCATATGGTGGGCCCTAAAACCAAAGCTTCTGTCGGACCTGCGTTAAACAACATTGTAGGCAATCCGGTTGCCTCAATTCAATCCGGATGCCTCAATTAAACGCTATAAAACAGTACGAGCCTCAAAGAACTGGCTGTAAATGGTGCGGTCTGGAGCGAAGAAGATCTAGACAGGTGGCTGATTGATCAGAAGAAATACGTTCGTACAACGCTTGATGATAAGAAAGCGAAAAGTAAAATGAACTTTAAACTTAAAAAAGAAGACGAGCGTGCTGATATCATCGCTTATCTTGCTTCAATGACTGAATAATCAAATCCAGGCTGAGGGTTTCTCTGACTCTTGGCCTTATTTACTCGTTTTGTTTGCTGGCTTGCGCTTTATCGTCATTTTCGGTTCATCAGATAAAATACGAACTTCACGCTGAGGATATGGGATTTTAATATCATTTTCTCTAAGGGTTTCCCAGATGATGGTGAGCAGATCTGCAGAAATTCTGTTTTTGCCATCATCAATGCCTTCAATCCAGAATTCCAAACCAAATTTGATTCCACTGTCGCCAAATTCCCTTAATTCACAATCCGGCTTTTCAGGGTCTTGTAAAACGCTAGGATGCTTTGATACTGCTTCTACGATAAGTTCTGGAAGGCCTCTAATATCTGTGTCGTAGCTAACGGAAAAATCTACTTCATAGCGTTGACGTGGATCATCTCTTGTCCAGTTTATGAATACGCCAGTAATGAACTTTTCATTTGGCACCATGATCTCTTTGCCATCGTATGTCTCAAGTGTGGCGGAGCGCATATTCAGTTCTTTCAAAATGCCGCTTCTGCCATCTTCAAGTTCGATAAAATCGCCCACAGTCAGGTTTCTCTCCATGAGCAAGATAAGACCTGAAATAAAGTTGGATGCGATTTGCTGGAGGCCGAAACCAATACCCACTGCCAAGGCACCACCAAACACGGCAAGAGCGGTCAGATCAAGTCCCAGGACTTGAAGCATCAGAATAAAGATACCGGCAAAGAGAATGATTTGGAATAACTTGGCGATCAATTCCTGGGTTGCGATGTCCAGCGTCTTTTGCGAGCGGATCATGTTTTGACCCGATTTGTTCGAGGTTGAGCCCAGCCAGAAGAAAAAGCCGCCTACGATTGCTGTTTTGATGATGAAATAAAGCGATAACCTTATGTTACCCGCGGCAAACTCAACACCATCTAGAAATTCTATGGTGGCATCCAACCAACCAAATGCCTGTAAGGTTGCCACTGGAATGCAGAGATACAACAATACAGTACGCACTAATGGATGGGTTATGAATAAATCAATTGCTTTGTAAATCAGGAAAACAACAGAGATACTGCGCGCTATACGAATGAGCCAATCAACACCAAATACGGAAGAAACAATCTGCGCAGCTATTCCCAGTAGAATATAGCATAGTGCTGGATAGATGAGCGTTCGAACGGCATAGAAATATCCACGCACTTTTGCCAGTTTTGATTTTGGGTCCGGTGCTTGCGAAAACCATGAAACTTTATTCTGGATGATTTTTGCAAGTATTCTAGCAATGAGCACCGCGCCAATGATTGCGCCTACTTGTGCATAAAATTGCGGACTGGTCAGCCAAGAGACAAGCTGATCCATTATCGCTTGGGTTTGTGTGATCCAGAAGTCTTTATTTAAATACTGATCAAATGACATGGCGTTACCTTTCGTCAATAACTATCACATAATCGGATTCGTGAAATAATAGCTTTCAAATTCACACAGGTAATTAAACATTTTTAATGGACAAAACTCCTATGCTGTGGATTTTGTAAGTAATCAAACCCAAGAGATTTATCCCATGATTACTTTTTCAACTTTTCTAACGGTAGCGTTTGCTAGCTTTCTGCTCGTTATTGTGCCTGGTCCCTCTGTTACGGTCATTATTGCAAATTCCCTGCGCGCAGGTACTAAGGCAGGGCTACTGAATGTAGCAGGCACACAGTTGGGTGTTTTCCTTATGATTGTAATCGTTGCAGTCGGGCTGGAAACGGTTGTGTCGATAATGGGTGAGGCTTTTTTCTGGGTTAAACTTGCAGGTGCGCTTTACCTTGTCTGGCTGGGTATAAAAATGCTGCGATCAGACGGGCGTTTGGGAGAAAGTAACGAGGTCAAACCGCCTAAAGTAGGATATTTCTGGCAAGGTTTTTTGGTTTTATGGTCAAATCCAAAAGCGTTGTTCTTTTTTGGTGCTTTTTTACCGCAATTTGTTGATTTGAGCAGAGATACTTTTTCTCAAACCATGCTTTTAGGGGCAGTATTTTTGGTGCTTGCAACTTTATGTGACAGTTTTTACGCGATTTTAGCTGGAAAGGCCGGCAGCTGGCTCACGCGCCCCAAAGTTCGCTTTGCTGAAATTGCAAGCGGCGTTTGTCTTATCGCAGGTGGGGTTTGGCTAGCGCTTGCGCGTCGGTAGAAAATTGCAGAGGCGAGCAATCCAAATGTTATGAACACCATTTGAAAATGCTCGCCGCGCTGTATTCCAAAACCAGACAGGGATAGGGCTGGTGTTGGTTTAATTATTAAAGAGCTGCAAATCCTGCAATGCGATCTGATCTTCTTTGTAGGCGCGCATTTTTGCTGTTTTCTGATTCTGCAAGGTGAAGTGCGTAAAAGCCCATTGTTGCAGTCATGGCAAGCGCGATAATCAATAAAGTCATTTCTATTCTCCTTTGTAAGAACTTTAAGGTTTTTAACCTGAACGGTTTGTGAACCTTTTCTCTCATCTGTGTTCATAGAAATAACTCAGGAGATTAGGAGATTATGTGCATTTTGACACAAGAGAGAATTGTTTATTCAAAAATAAGAAACTTGCGCCAATGCACATCCCATGGGAAAAGAAAGCATGAATCGAATTGCTTATTATCCCGGGTCTTTTGACC
>CALFBU010000062.1 GCA_937951455.1 uncultured Rhizobiaceae group bacterium | reverse complement strand
TCACTCAAGGCCAAATGATGGTTTTTCGCCCAGGAGACGACATTGCAATCAAGGCTGGCGAAGCGGGTGCACGATTAATGCTTTTGGGCGGCGATACACTTTCAGAGTCCAGATACATATGGTGGAACTTTGTTGCCTCATCAAAAGAAAAAATTGAAGCAGCAAAAGAAAGTTGGGCGAAGGGTGATTGGGAAAACGGTAGATTCAAACTGCCACCAGATGACAACGAAGAGTTTATTGCAGGTCCCGAGTAAGGTAAGCTGGAGCATGAAAGTTTCTCAAGCCATCAATCAACGCATGTCTGTGCGTGCATTTACAGACCAGCCAGTCCCCGTTGAAACGGTAAAGGCCGTTTTGGAAAAAGCAGCCCGCTCACCATCAGGCAGCAATCTGCAACCATGGCGCATGGTAATTTTATCACCTGAAAAACTAGCAGACTTAAATTCTCTAATGAAAGAACGTCTCGCAGGTGTTGCAAACCCTGGTGGTGACGCTCAAGAATACAATATACACCCAGAAAACCTTAAAGAACCCTACCGTACTTCACGCTATGAAGTCGGCGAAGATATGTACGCATTGTTGGGAATAAGCCGTGATGAGAAGCCTAAAAGGCGCGAATGGTTTGCAAACAATTTTCGCTTCTTCGGCGCACCTGCGGCTATATTCTGTTTTGTCGATAGAATCATGGGGCCACCACAATGGTCTGACCTAGGCATGTATCTGCAATCCGTGATGCTCTTGTTTCAGGAGGAAGGCATAGACACCTGCCCTCAGGAATGCTGGGCCATGTATCCTAAAACCATTCATCAATTCTGCGAAATGGATGATGAATTGATGTTATTTTGTGGCATGGCGATTGGTTACAAAGACAAAGACCACCCTGTGAACAAACTTCGCACCAAACGTCTTGATAGCAAGGAATGGCTTAAAGTTCTCTAGCCGAAAATGTTTCCGATTTCATTAGGTGAAATACGGATAAGACGCGATGTCTTTACTGCCGCATTGCGGTGTTTTACGGCTAATTGGTATTCTTCATCTTTGACCATTTCTATAAAAGCATCTGAGTTAGGATATTCCGCAATGAAAGCGATATCCCAAGCCTCATCTTGCGGGCCTATGAGCGTAAGGTCAAACTTTCCTGACCACACGATACGACCGCCTACTCTTTGAAAGATCGGGCCGCTTCTGCGCCCATATGCAGCGTAAGCTTCTTGTCCAGTAACGAGCGCACCATCATCATAAGTGGCTGTCTCATTTAGCCTGATCAAATTCAACATATGAATTGGCGACTCAGATTTCATCTCAGCAAAAGCCTTAAAGACTTTGCGCTCAGGATTCACAAAATCAATCATCACTTAATTGCCAGAGGGTGAAAATTCCACATAGCCAGTATCTTGATAGCCGCCTGTTGTATTTCAAATTTTTGGAAGGTTGAGTTAAAGCCACCCTGCGGATTACTAACAACAATCTGGCGCATACGACTCAGATTTCCTGTATTTTTGTTAACAAAGGAGGTCGATATGATGAGCTTGCCATCATTATAGTCACTGGCTTCTTGAGTGATTTCAGAATTTTTAAATGGTGAAAGAAATGAACCTACAACCTTGCCATCTTTCAGAGCGAGCTTGCCATCCACTTGAGCTTTACCCTGTGTCGTTGCGCATACTCCAGCGATGCTGAGAGTCTTTTGTTCAGCATTGAAAGCATTATCCAGTTTACAACTGACACGTTCCTGACTGTTGCTGATTTCAATAACTGCTTCACCGCGACCACGAAATTCACCATTTAGCCCTTGAAGAAACTTCTCAGGAGAATCAGCAGCTAAGGAAGCATTGCTTATTAATAGTGAAGCAAGCAGTGTAAAAGATGTAATATTCTTCAATTTAAAACTCTCATTCATTCGAATTTTTTCGACTTAAGACACGGCTAAGTGTCAAAATATTGGCAGGCAAAATAGTCAAGTTTGTAACCAAGGCTATAATCAGGATTGCTATGATAAGCGTACCAATAATGGAAAGTATCGGCAGCGAACTGGTTAAAATAACAGCGGTAGACGCACATATGATCATCGTACTTGCGCCTAGTGCTGGTGCTACTTCTAAAATAGCATCCCTTAACGCAGTCTGAACGTCCTTTCCCTTGTTCTTTTCACTGTTGAATACATTGATAACATGCACTGCATTATCAATGGCGATACCAAAAGCAAGCGTAAGTGCTACAACTTCTGTCACATTAATATTACCGCCACGCATGAAAATAATCAGTTCAGTCAAAAGAATTGGAAACAAATTGGGCACCGCTGCAACAGCTGCAAAGAAAAATGAGCGTGTTGCGATGCCAATCAAAACAATGCCCAAGAATACAGCAACCAGAAGACTTGTTCTTAAATCGTTGATAATGAGCGTAAACTCTGTAGACAATAAAACTGGGAAGCCGGTCACGATGATATCGTCAGCATAAGGCAGGCTTGCCAACGATTGTTTGATTTCATTCACCAGAACGCTCGTTTCTGTAATCGATTGACTGGAAGGTGTTCTGAGAGAAACAAGCATCCTCAAGCCGTCTTTTGAAATGTAGCCCTGTCTTGTAGATTCTGGCGCCGTTGCTAAATGTGAAGCAATTTTCTCTACCGTATTTTCATCGAACTCTTTCCATAGTGAGTGAAGTGAAAACACTTTCGACGATTTGAAATCCTCGCCTAATAAATCTGTAATTTCACCAAGACGCTGCCTATTAGCTCTTGAGGACATCGCGCCTTCTTCCACTACGGGTACGGAGAAAAATATCAATGAGCGTCCGCCAAAAACGTCATTGGCTATTTGTTCTGCCTTGAGTGATTGTGAGTCCGTCGGCAAGTAGTCCGTAATGCGATAATCTGGTTTAAGCGCAGCATGCACGTAAAATAAGGCAATGACACTTGCCAGAGCAGCCACACTTATTAATACAGGCTTACTTTGATATAGTTTGAGCGATAGCGCGCCAAAGGAAAAGACACCTTCTTTTGTCTTGTGCTTTTTAATCAAACCAATTTTGATTAGCCAAATACCCAATACAGGAAGCCCAACAATCACTGCTAAAAATGCGAAAAATACGAGTATCACCCCTACCCACGCAAATTCCACCAAAGCTTCACTGGGTGATAAAGCAAAGGAGGAAATGGCAAATGCAGTAGTGAGCGAAGTTAACGCAGAAGCGGGACCTATTTTCAAGACAGCTTCTTTCAAATTCGCTCGAAGATTGGCATTTTCAATATCTGTTGATGAATTCAACTTGTCCCAACGATGATAAAGCACAATGCCATCAGCATATGCCAAAACCAAGGCAAGCGTAGGCAATATGGTTGTGAGATAAGTGATGGGTATGCCAATAAGTCCAAACATGCCAATGGACCAAATAGCCGTTAAAATTGGCGGCACGGCACAAATGAGGGCAGCAATAATCGAGCGAAAAAATATCATCGCAATGAGTGCACCAAATGCCAAACCAAATAAAGTCAACTTTACCTGGT
The DNA here is from genome assembly GCA_937951455.1 of uncultured Rhizobiaceae group bacterium. Classification (GTDB taxonomy): domain Bacteria; phylum Pseudomonadota; class Alphaproteobacteria; order Rhizobiales; family Rhizobiaceae; genus JAALLB01. Next base: position 2,894 of record CALFBU010000062.1, on the reverse strand, counting down.
CATTAATCAAGGCATTAAGAATCGTAATGCCAATCGGGGTTAGACCAGAATAATAAATTTCAAAATCATCTGGCGCACTCGCCTCAACTGATTTTTTCAGGCTTTCAAAGGCCGCAAAAGCTTCCGCATCATTTCCAGCGTTAATATCCAAATCAAGCGCGACGAGTAGCAATACACTTTGCTTGTCCTCAGACAGTAAACTGGATGCTTGCGGATAATCGCGTACTAAACGATCCAAAAGCGCTTGGGCCTCGCTATCGTCCTTTATTTGATTCGGAAAAAATTGACGCAATGTCCCTGTATCAGGGTCTGGATCTGGAATGGAAAATAAAGATATAGCACTCGAAATACCGCCCGTAATCGCCAGCTCCAGCTGCATGAATCGCAAATCTTCCAGACCCGACGCAGTATTAATCCTAGGCGAATTGATAATGATAGCCACATCACGCGAAAAATCCCTGAAGTCACGCTTCTGGCGATCAAAGTTCTTGAAATTCTCTGACAGTTTGGGAACAACCGATGTCACATTACCATTGAATTTTACCGATGGAATGAACGAAGCAGTAATTGCAGTTATGACCACAAGAACAATGGAAAAGACCAAAGGATGTCTTATCGCAGCAACGCCTATGCGTTCCAGCCCAAAGCCCAAACCCTTCATATGATTGCCCTCTCGTTTTTTCGTTACATAACGGACAACGGAATAAATAGCAAAATTGTTGCAAACAAATTTTGGTTAAGATCAGTAACATTTGCTGAAATCTTCTAAGCGCTATCGAAAAATTGAACCTATATTCACACAATAAGCTTGTGTGGGCGCCCTACATAGTAGAGATTTGAGACGAATCTAAGCCCCAAAATGAACATCATTTCAGGCGATGCATAAACCTTAAATTGAACCATAAAGGCCATCACGTAAATGAATTTCACCGCCCAACAAAATTGGAATTTTTTATGATCAAAAATCAGTTGTTAAAACACGTCATGCTGATGGTCGCTCTATTCGCTTTTGTTATTAATCCTTTTATTTCAAGTGCCCACGCACAACGCGGCCTCCCTCTTGTAAGAGACGCAGAGATTGAAGCGCTTATACAAGATTATACCGCACCGATTTTCAAAGTTGCAGGCTTAAACAGAGGCGGCGTAGAAGTCTTTTTGCTAAACCGCAATGAATTTAATGCCTTTGTTACGGGTACAAGAATGTTTATCAACACTGGCGCAATTATGCAGGCCGAGACACCCAACGAAATCATTGGTGTATTTGCCCATGAAACGGGACACATTGTTGGCGGCCATTTGGTAAGATTGCGTGACCGTTTGGAAAAAGCCAAAATTTTATCCGTGCTTGGATTGTTAGCTGGTGCAGGCGCTGCTGCAGCTGGTTCAGCGGAAGGTGGCGCGGCAATCATTTCAGGATCAGCCGCCATAGGACAAAGAAGCCTACTGGCTTACCAAAGAGAGGAAGAGTTAGCCGCAGATCGCGCTGGAGTTACACTTTTGAACAAGACTGGCCAGTCCAGCAGAGGGATGATTAAAACCTTTGAAAGGCTGGGTAAAAATCCTTTGTTCAGTAGTGGCCGACTAGACCCATATGCAATCAGCCACCCTGTTCCACGTGATCGTATTGCTCTTTTAAGCGAAGTTGCAAAAAAGAGTCCGCACTTCAATAAGAAAGACAGTGACAGTTTACAGTTAAGACATGAATTGGCTAGAGCAAAAATCGCAGCATATGCCGGTGGCGCCGGGCTTGTACGCAATATATTCAGAAAAAATTTAAATGGCACCGCTGGCACTTATGGCATTGCGATTTCGCATTTTTTAAATGGCGTGCCCCGCCGTGGTTTGCCCATGATTGATAAACTCGTAAAGAAAATGCCTAACTACCCTTATTTTCACGAAATGAAGGGCGAAATGCTTTTACGTTCGGGTAAGGCCACTCAAGCTGCTGCAGCATTTCAAAAAGCTGTCAACCTGGATAAACGCCAAAATGGCCTTTTGAGAATACAACTTGGTCATGCTCTGCTTGAAACCAAAAGCAAGAAGAATCTTGCGGCTGCAATAAAAATATTGAAGCAAGGGACAAGCCGAGACCCCTACTCTTCTGCCGGATATGGCTATCTCGCGCGTGCATACGGCATTAATGGACAGCAAACACTAGCTCTTGCTGCATCAGCAGAGGCACGGTTTCTTCAAGGAAACATAAAAGATGCAAAACAATTTGCCCTTCGCGCTCAACCTCAATTAAAAAAGGGTTCACCGCAATGGTTGAGACTTCAAGATATTATAGAATTTGGCTCTTAAAAATGATCACTAAACATATTTTAAAAAAAGCTGCATTTGTAATTCTGGCAGGCTTTTTATATTGCTTGCCAGCAAATGCACAGGAATCATTAGATAAAGCGGAAATTGGCAAAATAATCCGAGAATATCTGCTTGAGAACCCAGAACTCATGCTTGAAGTGCAACAAGCACTGGAGGCAAAACAACAAGGTGAGCTTGCAGAGACCCAAAAAGAGATAATCATCACGCAGAAAGAAAAACTTTTCTCTTCCGAATATCAAATTGAGATCGGAAATGCGGAAGCTGATATTACAATTGTAGAGTTCTTTGATTATAACTGTGGCTTCTGCCAAAGAGCACTTACCGATATGGAGATTATGCTCAAATCAAACGATAAGCTAAAATTTGTTTTGAAGGAGTTTCCTGTTCTTGGCGAAGCGTCGATAGAAGCATCACGCGTCAGCATGGCTTTTTCAAAAATTTTACCAAAAAAGCATGCCGAATTTCATACGGAATTACTAAGCTTACCTGGCCAAAAAGATGGCGAAAGAGCAATGCAACTTGCCGTAAAGATGGGAGCGAAACAGGAAGAGGTTTTAGCCGAAATGGAAAAA
>CALFBU010000061.1 GCA_937951455.1 uncultured Rhizobiaceae group bacterium | reverse complement strand
CCGTTCAGCATCTTTTAAAGGTCATCGCCTTTGGTTTTGTCGGGTTTGCTTTTTGGCAATGGCTGCCCTTGGTCTTGCTGATTGTGATTTCAGGGTTTGCTGGAACAAAGTTTGGAACTGCTTTGCTGGGCAAGGTTTCCGAAGAAAAGCTCAAATTGGGGTTCAAGATCGTGATTACAGTTGTTGCTATTGATTTGCTTCGAACGGCGTTTCTTTAACTCCTGTTAAGGTTTGACTGACATAGTTTCATGGCCGGGCGGCGAAATGGAGAATTCTTATGTACGTACGTGCATCTTTCCCGTCGCTGTATGAAGCTTTGGAAAAAGCGGATGCCATGCAAGCCAATCGAAGGGCTTATCCGCGCGAAAATACGGCTGATCTGGCCGAGTTGATTATAGACCTTACGGGCAGAAAGATTGTTTGTCTGGTTCATAATATTTCTGAAGGCGGCGCTATGGTCGAATCTTCAGCATCAGTTTTGCCCAAGCGGCTAATTCTGAATTATAATATCAAAAACATACGCAAGGCCTGCCGGGTCAAATGGATCAAGGATAATATGGCAGGGCTTGAGTTTGTCGTGGTGGATGATTAGTGGCTTTTTTCCTCTAAACGGATAGCGTCGGATACTTTATTCGCGTCATTTGTGACGTATCCGATCAATTGACAGATGTTTTAATCGGAATAGGCTTTCTCTAATGGATTTGGAGGAATTCTATTATGAACATCAACAGCACATTTTCAGTAGAGAACCGCAAGATTGATCCCTCAAGGAAACCCGGTTTGAAACCAGATGGCACGCCTGATGATAATAACCGGATAGAAATTGGCCCGACTGATCTTGCTTTCGCAGAGTGGCAAGCAGCTGGGCTTGAAATGCCCAATATGCCCGCGGTTCGACAATATCGATACGAGCGCTTGCTGGCGGAACTTCACAAGCGAGACTACGGCGCTGTCTTGATGACCGATCCGCTCAACATTCGCTATGCGACCGACAGCACCAACATGCAGCTGTGGAATACGCATAACCCGTTCAGAGCCTGCGTATTGTTTGCAGATGGTCACATGATTTTGTGGGATTATAAGAATTCTCCGTTCCTGGCAGACCATAATCCGCTGGTGAAAGAAGTGCGCTCTGGTGCTTCAATGTTTTATTTTGGCAATGGCGATAATATCGAAAAAGACGCCAAAAACTTTATTGGCGAGATCGACGGCCTGATGCGCAAACATGCAGGTGACAATCGTAAAATCGCAGTCGATAAAATCATGATTGCTGGTCTAAAGGCGCTTGAGCGTTGCGGTCTTGAGGTTATGGAAGGCGAAGAACTGACTGAGAAAGCCCGCGTAATCAAGGGAGCGGAAGAAATCAAGGCAATGCGTTGTGCCGTTCATTCTTGTGAGACAGCCGTGAAGGCCATGGAGGATGCGGTTCAGCCTGGTATGAGCGAGGATGAGGTTTGGGCTGTTCTTCACGCCGAAAACATCAAGCGCGGCGGCGAGTGGATTGAAACGCGTCTGCTTTCTTCGGGCCCCAGAACGTTTCCCTGGTTTCAGGAATGTGGTCCAAGGATCATTCAGGAAAATGAAATTCTGGCCTTTGATACCGATTTGATTGGGGTGTACGGCCTTTGCGTTGATATCTCTCGTACATGGTTTGTGGGCGATGGTGAACCGACTGCACTCATGAAAGAATACTACCAGCTTGGACATCAACATATCATGGAAAACATGGCGCTGTTGAAGCCAGGTGTTTCATTCAATGAACTTGTGTTTGGTGGTCACCAATTGCCGGAAAAATTTGTACCCGCACAATATGGTTGTCGAATGCATGGTGTGGGTCTTTGTGATGAATGGCCGCTCATTGCTTATCCTAAGAACCACTCACCGGGCGCTTATGAGTATGATATCGAACCAGGCATGATGCTGTGCGTTGAAGCCTTGATTGGCACACAAGAAGCGGGCTTTTCGATCAAGCTTGAAGATCAGGTTTTGGTCACAGAAGATGGTTATGAAAACCTCACGACCTACCCTTACGATCCTCGTTTCATGAATTAATCACGCTCTTGCCTGATTTATATGTTTTTGTTCAAGAACAGTTCAGGTTCGGTGTATTATAAACCGAATCAATAATCTTCGATGCGACTTCATTTTAATCGTCATCGGGGTCACAAAATAAATTCACCTTGAAGGGGAAAACATATGAAACGTGGCGCAATTTTGGTAGCAGCAACTCTTGCACTTGCATCTTGCTCAAGTACAACCGATCCGCTTACCGGTCAGGCTCAACGCAATAATACTGCAATTGGTGCGGGTGTTGGTGCAGCTGTAGGTGCTGTGGCAGGTCTTATCATTGCAAAAGATAAAAGCGGTAGTGACAGACGAAAAGCTGCGCTCATCGGTGCTGGCATTGGTGCATTAACAGGTGGTGGTATTGGCGCTTATCAGGATCGTCAAGAACAGGAATTGCGTCAGCAACTGATCAATTCAGGTGTGAGTGTAACGCGTAATGGCAACGACATTGTGTTGAACATGCCATCAAATGTTACCTTTGCTACAGGACAGGATTCGCTTAACCCGAATTTCTTCCAGGTTCTGGACTCTGTTGCGATCGTTTTGAACAAATATCCAAAAACGCTTCTGGATATTGATGGTCACACCGACAGTGTTGGTGATGAAGCATCAAACCAGGCATTGTCTGAACGTCGTGCCGTTACGGTTGCAAGATATTTGAATTCACGTCAGGTTGATAGCAGACGCTTGCAGGTAATCGGTTTTGGTGAATCTCGCCCAATAGCCGATAACGCTTCAGACGCTGGGCGTGCTGCAAACCGTCGTGTAGAAATTCGCATTTCGCCGATCACGCAGTAGTCAAGACATATTTTATTCTCAACTGAGAAGTTTAAGTTTATAATGATACCGCATTCAAAAGTTTGAGTGCGGTATTTTTAATGGGCGAGCGGGTTTTTTATGACGAACGAACGACGCATTGAAGTAGCACTTCTCATTATTCGCATTACTGCAGCAATATTTTTGGGGTTATGGGCAACCTTGAAGTTTCATCATCCCGAATGGCAGCGCAATATTTTTGAAGGCGCTTACAACATAAGCTTTTTTACCGTTACGGATAATCTTTCGTATTTTCTGGGAACGATTCAAATCATAATTGTTCTGGCTTTTGTTTCAGGTTTCATGCGCACCTGGACTTACGGTTTGATGATGTTGATGTCCGCTGCTGGCGTGATCGGTTCTCTTGGTTCCTACATGGTGTATTACAATTACCCAAAAAATCTGATGCTAACATCCATACCAACACTGGGTGCCTTGATAGCATTGTTCATATTGCGCGATATGGATAATCTGTTTTCACTGTCTGGCAGAAAGAAGAAATAGCTAATTCTAGTGATGAATAACGTTTAAAATTAACGAAAATGGTGAAGGTGAGAGTAGTAACCTCGAACCGTAACAGTTTTAAACCGCACGTAGAGCGAAGCGATGCGGAAGGTTTAAAACAAGCTAATATGGCGATCCCGATAGGACTCGAACCTATTACCTCAAGATTAGGAATCTTGCGCTCTATCCTGATGAGCTACGGGATCATTTGGCTTTTATGATATAGCGAAAGATCGGGTAGATCGAGAGTGTGTTTTTGGGTGGGATAGAAAAGATTACCAAATTCACAAAAAGATATGAAAGCCACTCAGAGATTGGTAAGGGGTTAATATATTTCAAGTTCCTTTAGCGTTTTTGAGATTGGTGAGCTTATCTCAAACTTCTTTTCGTTTACGTGACTTGTAATATTGGTTTAACCCATTCTTATATGGAAGCGAGCAACCGAACAATTGCCTAGTATTTTCAGGTAACATATCCACATTCGGTATCATGTCGGGTAAAGGTAATTGCTGGCGTATCATAGGCAAAGTATATACGTGGTTCACAGCCCGTCGGCATGAATCTGTCTTATTCTCCCCTCCCGAATGATACACCATGCAGTCAAGCACCAAGAATGTCCCTTCTACAGCAGTAATGGTTTCCTCCAGTTTTTTTACAGTGGCGTTAGAGGGAAACGCCTCAAATTTATGAGAGCCTGGCACGACTTTGGTCGCACCGTTTTCCAAGGAAAAATTGTCTATACAATAAAGCGC
>CALFBU010000060.1 GCA_937951455.1 uncultured Rhizobiaceae group bacterium | reverse complement strand
GGATGCGATTGGCATGTTATTGCTGACATTGCCTGTAGTTTATCCGGCGGTCATGGCACTGAATGGCGGTGAAACCGTTTCCGTTGCGGATAGTACCTTCGGCCTGTCAGGGGCAGAATGTGCCATTTGGTTTGGGATTTTGGTGGTCAAAATGGCGGAGCTCTGTCTTATTACGCCACCCATTGGGTTGAACTGTTTTGTGGTTGCCGGTGTTCGCGATGACATCAGCGTTCAAGACGTCTTCAAGGGCGCATCACCGTTCTTCGTGGCGGATGCACTTACCATTGCAGGTCTGGTTGCTTTCCCAGGTATCGTGCTCTATCTCCCTAGATTGCTTCTTGGAAGCTAGAAAACAATCTAAGCGCCTTTAAAAAACTCTGCGATGCGTTTTGCATATAGCTCAGAGTCATTTGCGGCATAGACATCAACAAGTGCGGGGTCAGCCTGATCTGCAGGAATTGTTGTGCCTGATCGCTTTTTGATCAAACCTTCCATATATTCATGGGTGAATTCAGGGTGGGGTTGGAAGCTTAATGCCCTGTTCTTATAGGCAAGACCTGCCATCTTGCAGAAGTCATTGGATGCAACAATTTCTGCTTCAGGCGGTTTTTCGACAACCTGATCCTGATGCATCGCAAGCAGCTTTGTTTTTGTGCCATCCGGGTGCACATATTCCTGCGTACCCATGCCCCAAAGGCCGCCAAATTTTTCTACCTTGCCGCCCAGAGCTTGCGCCATGATTTGATGCCCAAAGCATATTCCGACCATGGGTATGTTGGCGTTATAAGTGTCTCGGATAAATTCCTCCAACGGTGGTATCCAGTCGTGATCCTCATAAGCGCCGTGTTTTGAACCGGTAACCAGCCAGCCATCGCAATCGTTTATTGAGTCAGGAAATTCACCGCTGACGACTTCATAAGTTTTGAATTCGAATCCATTACCGCTCAACAAGGTTTCAAACATATCTGAATATTCACCGTATTTTGGTAAAAGTTCTTTAGGAACGTGGCCAGTTTTCAGGATTCCGATTATCATTTAAACCTCGCTTTAAGAAATTCACCATTCGGTTTATGGTCGATTTTCAAAATATGCAAGGAGAATGTGATGCTTAGCGGCGCGTGTGTAGGGTCTAATAACCTTCCCAGAGCAAGAAAGTTTTATGATGGCGTTTTGTCTACTATTGGCATGTCGTGTCACGTCTGCTTAGAGCATGAACTCGGCTACGGGCCTGATATGGGGCTGCCAAATTTCTGGGTTGTCAGTCCTTATAATGAAAAACAGGCAACGGTTGGAAATGGTACTCAAATCATGTTTCAGACCGATAGTAAAAAAGCTGTACATGCTTTTTATGATGCGGCGATGACAATGGGTGGCGTTGATGAAGGGGCTCCTGGCCCAAGAGAATATTCACCCAATTATTATGGTGCTTATGTTCGTGATCTTGATGGAAACAAGTTGCATATTTCGATCAAGCTTTAGATGAAATATTAATAAGTTATTTAATCTAATAGGTTATACACTTAAATATTAGATTTAGGTGGGTAAAAGAATGTTACAACAATCTTCAGGTCAGGGTCAGCAACGGGTACTAAAAGTGCTTGCTACTAAACGTAAGGCCGAACGTATTAAATCCAGCTTTTCGGGCGCTGTTATTGTGGATGAAGAGTTTGTTTGTCATTGCGTTATTACAGATGTATCAACCACTGGAATGCAGTTGGCCTTACCCAAGGGCACAAAGCTTCCTGATCAATTCATGATTAAGACACCCGCAGTTACTGAAACCCTGAATGTAAGTAAAGCCTGGGTTACCGGTAACAACATGGGCGTTGTGATTGACGCGGTAGAATAGACTTTAAAGTTCGTCATAGTCTAAGGTCTGATTGCCAAAGCGGTTTTTTTATTTCGGGCGAAGTTTACGGCAACTTTAGCGACTGGAATTCCAAATTTGGAAACCCAGGCAGTATTTCTCAAAGTGCCATCTCCTTTTAGGGTTAGTACGTCTCTGAACTTCACAAAATTTGTTTCCGGGCCGTTGTCCAGATCAACAGTATAGCTAAACTTTGCCGTATTGCCTTTTACCTTGACGGTTGTGGTGCCTTTTACGTCTTCTCGTGTGCCGCTGTAGGTCGTTGGAGATGTTTTTGTAAATCGCCAGGTTTTGACATCCTTTTCGCCATCGGTATAGAAAAAGTCTTCGCGTAAGACGAGCGTTTTACCATCCCATTTGCCATCGAGCAGAACTCTGAATTCACGCTTTGTGCCATTAATTGCTGTAAATTTTCCATAAGCATGCGTAGTGCCTTTGAAAAACTCTTCCAGTTTCAAGTCAGCAGCTTGGGCAACGATGTTGCTTGCAAGAAGTGCAGCTGTGGTGAGTGAGGCTATGACGAGTTTCATTGATAATCTCCAAAAGGGTTCTAATCATAAAACGTAGCGCTCAGGCATATGGTTTCAATATAATCGGTCTATTCCAGAATTACATCTTCTTTCACGGCTTCCATGGAAACATATGTGGACGTTTGCGCGACATGGGGAAGGGCGGAAAGCTTCTCGCCCATGACTTGCCTATAGGTCGTGATGTTATTGGTTCGCACTTTTAATAGATAATCAAAACCGCCCGCAATCATATGGCATTGTTCAACCTCGGGTAACTTGCATACCGAATCGTTAAATTCAGACAGTGCCTTGGCGCGTGTGTCCGAAAGCTTCACTTCAACAAATGCAATATGATCCAACCCCATTTTCACCGGATCCAGCAAGGCACGATATCCAAGGATAACACCTTCTTTTTCAAGTCGCTTTAGGCGTGTATTACACGGTGTCTTGGACAGGCCAACTTCCTGTGACAGGTCGGTAATCGTTATCCTTGCATCTCTGCTTAAGGCATGAAGTATCTTCATGTCGATTGCGTCAAGTTTGCTGTATTTCTGGTCAATTATCTTCATAATGCCTGATTTCTGATTTAACTTAAGTGATATTCTCTAATATTGCTATCATTGCAGTGCAAATGTAAAGTTTAAATGTGAGATAATCTCACACAAATGAGTTTTGGAGAATGGGCATGGAACAGCTTCGCGCAGAATTTAGATCAGCTAAGTCAGTTGATGAAATGGTCGCTTTGGAGGCTTTAATTTCTGAGGCATCCATCGATAAAAACCTGCGCCAACGCATATCAGAGCGTGGCATTGAGCTTGTTGAGCGCATCCGCGAACGTGACGACACGGGCATGATGGAATTGTTTCTCAGTGAATACGGTCTGTCGACAGATGAAGGTGTCGCACTGATGTGTCTGGC
>CALFBU010000059.1 GCA_937951455.1 uncultured Rhizobiaceae group bacterium | reverse complement strand
ATGGCCTCAACAAGGTTACCAGACAAACCCATGGCAGAAATCAACGGTCTACCAATGATATCCCATGTCATTGATCGCGCCCGTGAAGCCAATATTGGCGAGCCTGTTGTGGCAACTGATTCCAAAATTATCATGAATGCGGTTGAAGCACATGGTGCAAAAGCAGTGATGACACGCGAAGATCACGAGTCTGGTTCAGACCGCATTTGGGAAGCGGTTGAGAAAATCGACCCACAAGGCAAAGCTGACACCATCATCAATCTGCAAGGTGACCTTCCCGCCATTGATCCAAACCTCATTCGCCAAAGCATTCTGCCGCTTGAAGATGAAACCGTCGATATAGCAACGCTCGCGGCAGAGATTACAGATGAGGCTGAAAAGACAAACCCCAATGTTGTTAAAGCCATTGGCACGCCGATTTCGGAAACAAGATTACGTGCATTATATTTCTCACGCGCCACTGCCCCACATGGGGACGGGCCGCTTTACCATCACATCGGACTTTATGCTTACAAGCGCAGTGCATTAGAAAAATTTGTCTCCCTTGCCGCTGGCACGCTGGAACAACGCGAAAAGCTCGAACAACTCCGCGCCTTGGAAAACGGCATGCGGATTGATATTGAACTTGTTCAAACCATACCGCACGGTGTAGACACGGCTGAGGATCTGGAAAAAGCAAAACAGTTACTGGAAAGACGCTAAAAATGGCAATTCGTAAAATCTCATTTCAGGGCGCAAAAGGCGCGAACTCGGAAATTGCCATCCGCGAAGTTTACGGCAATGATGTGGAAGCCCTTCCTTGCGATACGTTTGAAGACGCATTCAACGCACTTACCAAGGGTGACGCCGATCTGGCTATGATACCGATTGAAAACACATTGGCAGGCCGTGTAGCAGACATCCACCACATCCTGCCGCAATCAGGCACGCACATCATTGGTGAGTATTTCTTGCCCATCCGTTTTGATTTGATGGTTTTGCCAGGCGTTAAACTGGAAGAGATTGGAACCGTTTACAGCCACGTGCATGGTCTTGGCCAATGCCGCAACATCATTCGCAACAATGGGTGGAAAGCAGTTGTGGGTGGCGATACTGCCGGCTCGGCAAAACTTGTTTCTGAACGTGACGACCGCACCATAGCAGCCCTCGCCCCTGCATTAGCAGCAGACATTTATGGACTTGAGACACTGGCTGAGAATGTCGAAGACTCAGAAGACAACACGACGCGATTTGTAATCCTATCGCGTGAAGCAGAATGGGCAAAAGCAAACAATGGAGAAGTGATTACCAGCTTCCTATTTCAAGTAAGGAATATCCCAGCAGCGCTATATAAAGCCATGGGCGGTTTCGCCACCAATGGTGTTAACATGACCAAACTAGAAAGCTACCAAGGCGGTACTTTTAAAGTAACGCAGTTTTATGCTGACGTCGTTGGCCACCCGGAAGATGAAAACCTGCAACTAGCGTTCGAAGAACTTGGATTCTTTACCGATGAATTCAAGGTTTTAGGGGTTTATCCATCGGCAAAGGCGCGGGGATAGGACTCTCAATGACGAAAGCCATTTGTATACGCTATATTCTGGTATTTATCGCGACACTTGCAATAATTGGAATAATTAGCTTTATCTTACAATCTTATTTTCAAATTGATATCGGCTCCGGCGGGACAATTGTTTCAATAATAATACCCGCATTGGATGCAGGAACAGCATACTATAATAAAACTGGTGAAGCGCCTTCAACAAAAGTCAGATGGGCGTTTGCTAGATATTTCACAGTAATACAATTTATCTTTGCCGCAGTGTTTCTTGCAATTGCATGGAATTTTATACCAGAACTATCTGCTCTAACTTCATCAGTTGGCCTGACTGTTCTTCTGGTCTTCTCTGCATTTTATTTAATTCTTATTTTACTGACCAGTCGATATTTCTTCGGCACAGGCATTAAGAGTGCAGAGAAAGTTGCAAATAGAATGACCAAACGTTGAACTTGCAAGAAATAATAAGTAGCTTCTCACCCCTCAACCCAATACTTAACCAAGGCAGAAGATATCGCCCTGTTCGGCGGGCAAACCAAACCATCCGGGTGCGTTTCGCTCATCATGAGCTTTACTTCATCGCGGTGGAACCAGCGACAGTCTTCAAGCTCGGATTCATCCATGGCGATGTCTTCGGAAATTGCTTCACCATAAAGTCCTAACATCAGGGAGTGCGGAAACGGCCAGGGTTGACTGGCGTAGTACTTTACGCGCCCTACTTTGATGCCGCTTTCCTCAAACGTCTCGCGGCGCATGGCGTCTTCCATGGTTTCGCCTGGTTCTACAAACCCTGCCAGCGTCGAAAACCACCCTTCAGGAAAATGCGGGGAACGACCCATCAGGCACTTGTCATCTTTGACTGTGAGCATGATGACGACGGGATCAGTACGCGGGAAAAGTCTGCTATCACATGATGGACAATCGCGGCGATAGCCGCCGATAGCACTTTTGGATTTTGAACCGCACTTCCCGCAATATTGATTTTGCGCGTTCCAGAATAATAACCCACCCGCCTGCGCAATTGCACCAGCGTCTTGTTCACTGACGGAGCCGGAGTACAAAAGCGAACGCAGGTCATAGGCAACCCAAGGCTCTTGCAAGGTTTCCAAGTCCACCTTGCATGGAAGCGCTATACGCATCCCATCCCTAGCCTCTCCCAATAACACAGCCTTGTCTTTATTGGCATTAAACTGCTTAGTTTCTTCCAACGAGAAAAGCACTTGAACAACATCGGCCTTATGCAGAATGACTTTACCTTGGGCAAAAAGATAATAGCGTGTTTTATCGTCTGCCAGTGCATCAATGATACTTTGCTCATCACGATTTTCAGCATCACGATTGAGTGTGTTATTCGAAAACCCCACCAAAGAACTGGGTTCAGGATTTGGCAGATCATCAAACTTGAGTGTCATGAAAAACTCGCTTTAAACGCTTCAATAAATGAGGCTGTATTCTCTGGTTCGTAAGGTTCACGCGCGCCATAACCCCAGACAGGCCCTGGCCAATTCGCATCGCCTTCATTGCGCGCAATCACGTGAATATGCAACTGCCTTACCATATTACCAATCGTCGCGATGTTGATTTTTTCGCAACCCGTCATGGTTTTCAAGGCAGATGCAACGCGAGCAACTTCATCATCGATCATGATGCGTTGCCCTTTTGAAAGATCATGCCATTCTTCAATGCCTGCTACGCGCGGAACAAGAACAAGCCAAGGCCAACGCGCATCATCCAGCAGGCGAAGGGAACAATTCTGCAATTCGCAAACCAGATGCGTGTCAGCCTCAAGCTGTTTGTTTAAGACAAATTCCCCCATGCCTTGTGCTTAGCTGTAAAGGCTCGGCGCACCCACATGCGAATGAATGGCGTTCACCTCATCACGCCCGACACCCAGTTCTGTTGCAAGGTCATGGAGGTATTGTGCTTCAGCTTTTTTATCCAGATCAATTGCCATGAGCGACATCATATAGACCTGTTGTTCCAAACCATGGGGAACATTTGCCGCAAGTGCGGATACATCAACAGGCTTTTGCAATTCCTGATTTACGAACTGGCGCTCTTCGTGTGACACATCGCCAAGATGCTCCATGAGTTTCGCTTCTTCTTGCGGGTCGAGCTCCCTATCCGATTTCATAGCCTGAATCATCGCGCTTAACATGAGTGCCGCAACAGCTTCCTGATCTGCAGAAGGCTGAACTGAAGGCTCGTCTTGTTTCGCAATGGCATCGTTAAACATATCGCCAAAACTCTCGTTATTTTGTGTTTGCTTTGCACCTTCCCCGATGAAGTCACCAAACACATCACCCAACGCACCGCCTGCACCGCCACCTGATTGGCCGCGTGTTGCCTGACCGCCCAATTGACCAAGCAAGTCGCCTAACCCACCGCCGCCTTGACCACCAGCGCCACCACCAAGTTTGCCGAGCAAATCACCAAGACCACCGCCAGCTTGTCCACCCGCAGCACCGCCACCGAGTTGTCCAAGCAAATCTCCCAAACCACCGCCTGAGCCTGTTGGCGCCTGTTGTCCGCCAGCGCTTTTTTTCATCATGCCGCCAACGCCTTTTGCAACCGCAATGCCAACAGCAACCTTGGCTAGTGTTTTAAGAAGACTCATGGTTCTCACTCCCTTTGTGTAGAATTTATCGTTGGCACTTATCTAGGCACTCATACTGACATTTAAAAGGAATTTTATCGCCAAAGCAAAATTAACCTCTTATTTACCTAGCGTAAGCGAATTTATTTGTAATATATCAACAAAATCACCATATAAGTTCTATGAAACTGAAGATATTTATTGGAGGGAAAGAATTTGTTCGGATTTGATATTGCACTCGCGGTACTCGCGTTTCTCGTTATTTTAGTCATATTTGCAGGTGTCAAACAGATACCACAGGGTTTTAATTATACAGTTGAAAGATTTGGTCGTTACACAAAAACACTAAAGCCAGGTTTGAATATCATTGTTCCATTTATCGATCGCATTGGCGCAAAGCTAAACATGATGGAACAGGTGTTGGACGTACCAACGCAAGAAGTCATTACAAAAGACAACGCAACCATCAGCGCTGATGGCGTTACTTTTTTCCAGATTTTGGATGCAGCACGTGCAGCCTATGAAGTGCGCGATCTTGAACGCGCGGTTCTAAACTTAACCATGACCAACATTCGTACCGTTATGGGCTCAATGGATCTTGATGAACTTCTGTCCAAGCGTGATGAAATTAACGATCGCCTTTTACGCGTGGTTGATGAAGCCGTATCACCATGGGGCATGAAGATCACACGTATCGAAATCAAGGACATTAATCCGCCAGCAGATCTCGTGGCTGCCATGGGCCGTCAGATGAAGGCCGAACGTGACAAGCGTGCTAACATTCTTGAAGCGGAAGGTTTCCGTCAGGCGGAAATCCTGAAAGCGGAAGGTGAAAAGCAATCTCAAATTCTGCAAGCTGAAGGTGAGAAAGAAGCAGCATTCCGTGAAGCGGAAGCGCGTGAGCGTCTTGCACAAGCGGAAGCGGAAGCTACACGCATGGTATCAGAAGCCATTGCAGGCGGTGATGCTCAAGCCATCAACTACTTCGTAGCTCAAAAATACACGGAAGCCTTGACGCAAATTGCAAGCGCGCCAAACCAGAAGGTTATAATGATGCCATTGGAAGCCTCATCTCTAATTGGCTCTCTGGGCGGTATTGGCTCAATTGCGAAAGATGTCTTTGGTGATGGCGGCAACGATAATGGTGGTGGATCAGGTAGTTCACCTCGCCCCTCAACACCGAAATCAGGCGTACCGTTTTTCGGTAAGTCTGAAGACAAATAACGGATTGGAGTATTAAATGGTACTATCTTTAATACAAGCTCTGGGCCCTTGGACTTGGGTCGCTGTTGGCCTCTTAATTCTTGGCATCGAAATCATGATGCCAAGTACATTTTTACTATGGCCAGGACTGTCAGCTTTGGTGGTCGGTTTAATAACGCTGATCATAGGCAATGAAGCCGCCATATGGCCTTGGCAAGCTCAAGTACTCGTCTTTCTAATCCTTTCAATTGTAATTGCGATCGTCGGCAAGCGCATCATGAAAAACAAGGATTACAACAAGAGTGAAAACCCAAACTTGAACGAACGCGGCGCGCAGCTTATCGGCCAAACGGCTATTTTAGCTGACCCGATCGCCAACGGCATGGGACGCATCAAAATTGGCGACACGACTTGGCGCGTCAAAGGCGATGACGCAAAAGCAGGCGCTAAAGTGACTGTCGTGGATTATGACGCGGGCACGCTGATTGTAGAAGCAGCCTAAGCAACGCCAATTCTAAGAAGATCATGCAGATGAATAATGCCTTCGGGCTTATTTTCTGCATCGGTCACAATCAATGCGGAAATATTAAAACTGTTCAGTGTGGCCATCGCTGAGGTGACAAGCGCTGAACCTTTTATGGTTTTGGGATTACTCGTCATTAAATCATTAACCGACAGATTTTGCAGGTCCTTATCCAGATTACGTGCCAGATCACCATCTGTTAAAATACCAACAAGCTTGCCACTTGCATCCTTGACGCCCACACATCCAAAACGCTTATTGGAAAGTGTCATAACGGCTTCACTCATGGGCGTATTTTCAGCAACCAATGGAACAGCATCGCCTGAATGCATAACTTCCGAAACGCTGGTGAGCTTGGAACCCAGTGAACCACCTGGATGATAAATTCCAAAATCGTCCGCAGAAAAGCCGCGACTTTCCAAAAGCGCAACAGCAAGTGCATCCCCAATTGCCATCTGCATGGTCGTTGAGGTGGTAGGTGCAAGGCCATTGGGACAAGCTTCTTCAACAGTTGGCAACTCAAGGCATACGGTCGATTCTTTTCCAAGGGCTGAACTTTTATTCTTTGTAATCGCAATCAGCGGAATTGAAAAACGGCTGGAATAGGCTATCACGCCTTTGAGTTCAGCCGTCTCACCCGACCATGAAAGCGCGATGATCGCGTCATCACGCGCAATCATGCCCAAGTCACCATGGTTTGCTTCTGATGGATGCACGAAAAATGCGGGCGTCCCGGTAGAGGCCAATGTTGCAGCAATTTTGGTACCAATATGACCGCTTTTACCAACGCCCGTCACAATCACACGTCCACCAATATCACGCATAATATTACACGCAGCTTCAAAAGCCTCCCCCATACCATTTGACAAAGCGTCATGAACGGCCTCAAGACCCTGCCGCTCAAACGTGATGGTGCGTAAGGCAGACTTGATATTTTCAGATTGAGACATGCATTCTTTCCAACTCAAAAGGCTAAACTCAGCCAACTTAAACCATTCATTAACCGTAAATGTTTACGATTTAAAAAGCTTTACAGCTGTTCCGCAGCATCATTAAAGGACAATGGCGCAAATGTCCAAGACGGGCAAATACCTTAGCAATTTAATTGTGGGTAGTCTTCTAATGACGACTATGCCGACACCTGCCTTTTCGCAATCCGCACTTGAAAGTCCTAATGGTGAGGCGGATGCCATTTTCACGGAAAGCGTTCAACAGGCAGATCAAAGACGCAGAAATATCAATGATTTGTCTTCTGCAGATGCAAGGCGCAATCAGTTGCTTGGCATTAGTGAATCT
>CALFBU010000058.1 GCA_937951455.1 uncultured Rhizobiaceae group bacterium | reverse complement strand
TGATTTTGTCTGCTGGCATGCCGGCGGCACGCGCACGGTTTAATTCGCCAGCTGAGACCACATCTGCGCCACAGCCTAATTTCGCAAGCGTTGTTAAAACTGCCTGATTGGAATTTGCCTTCATTGCATAACAGATTTTTGCATCAATATCTGAAAAGGCGTCTGCAAATACCGTGTAGTGACGCGTTAGCGTTGCGGTTGAATAACAATAAAAAGGTGTGCCAACCGCTTTGGCGATTTCCGGAATGGGAACGTCTTCTGCGTGTAAAATGCCATCGATGTAATGGAAGTGGTTCATGAGAGTGCCTGTAATTTTAGAAAAGTCGAAGAGAAAAAGGTTTAGAGAAGTCCGTCGAGAATGAACGGTTTATCCTCTTTTTCTTCTACAGGTGCTTCCGGCTGCGATTGTGCCGTTTCCTCTATACTTTCAGCTTGGACTGAACCAGGTGCCTGCAAATCGCCACGACGACCACAGCTTGATACCGCCATTATTACAGCAAGTAATAGCGCAATATGAAAAGCAGGTTTTTGTAAGCTAAGAGCCATTTTCCATATCCTAATAAATTCAAGAACCATATTCGACAGAAGCCGCCTAATGTCAAATGGTCTTGAGGCGATTTTTCCAATATTCGATTTGTTTGCGTACATTTGATGGCGCTGTGCCGCCAAAGCTGGTTCTGCTTGCAACGGAGGCTTCTACGGTGAGTACGTCGTAAATGCCATCGGTAATGCTCGCATGAATTTCCTTGAATTGCTCAAGCGTGAGGTCTGCAAGTTCCTTGCCTTCGCTTTCAGCCAAGGCAACGGCAGTGCCTGTGACGTGATGCGCGTCACGGAAGGGCAGCCCTGCTTCACGCACAAGCCAGTCTGCCAAGTCGGTTGCGGTTGAATAGCCTGAACCTGCGGCTTGTTTCATGGCATCCTTGTTGATGCTCATATCCGAGATCATGCCGGTCATGGCAGCCAAGCAAAGCTCCAGCGTTTCTGCCGCATCAAACACGCCTTCCTTGTCTTCTTGCATATCTTTTGAATAGGTCAGCGGCAGGCCTTTCATGACGGTGAGCAAGCCAACCAGTGAGCCATTAACACGGCCAATCTTGCCGCGCACCAATTCTGCTGCATCAGGGTTTTTCTTTTGCGGCATGATGGAAGAGCCAGTGGAGAATTTGTCAGATAAGGACACAAACCCAAATTGCGGTGTTGACCAGATGACAATCTCTTCGGCAAAACGCGAAAGATGTGTGCCGCATATGCTGGCTGCTGATAAAAATTCCAGTGCGAAATCACGGTCTGAAACCGTGTCTAACGAGTTGCGGGTCGGCTCTCTGAATGAAAGTGCATCAGACGTCATGTGGCGATCAATGTAAAAGCCTGTGCCTGCAAGTGCCGCTGAACCCAATGGACATTCGTTCATGCGTTCGTGGGCGTCTTTCATGCGTGAATAGTCACGAGCAAGCATTTCGACATAAGCCAAACAATGATGACCAAAGGTCACCGGTTGTGCGGTTTGCAAATGTGTGAAGCCAGGCATGAGCGTGTCAGCGTGTTCCTCTGCCTTAACGAGAAGTGCTTCGATCAATTTTAGTATGTTGGTTTGAGCTTCTTCAGCTTGCGTTCTGACCCACATGCGAAAATCAAGTGCTACCTGATCGTTTCTTGATCGTGCCGTGTGCAGTCTGCCAGCCGCATCGCCGATGAGTTCGCGCAGGCGGGATTCTACATTCATGTGAATGTCTTCTAGCGCGCGTGAAAACTTGAACGTGCCTGCTTCAATCTCTGACGAAATTGTGTCCAGTCCCTCAATAATTTGCTTTGCATCTTCCTGTGAAATAATGCCTTGTTTAGCCAACATGGAGGCATGGGCTTTTGAGCCCTCGATGTCTTGAGCATAAAGTTTTTGGTCGAAATCGATGGAGGCATTTATTTCTTCCATGATGGCATCAGGGCCTGAGGCAAACCGTCCGCCCCACATCTTGTTGCCTGTCGTATCTTTACTCATTACATATGTCTCCAAACGAGATGAAGTCTAATCAAAACGGATGAACGCCCATGAAGACGAAACCGATATTGCTGACCTTGGTTATAGCTGCTGTTCTTGGCTCAGGCCTATACGCTATTCTGGGTGGCTCTGGCAACACGTCAGTTGGTACGGCTACGGCATCA
The DNA here is from genome assembly GCA_937951455.1 of uncultured Rhizobiaceae group bacterium. GTDB lineage: Bacteria > Pseudomonadota > Alphaproteobacteria > Rhizobiales > Rhizobiaceae > JAALLB01. The sequence continues at coordinate 1,323 of CALFBU010000058.1, read as the reverse complement.
AACGAGCTAACGCGTGAGCAATCCTGTGCCTTGTCTGTAGAACGCGGGAAGTCCATCGACGCAGCCGCAACCGGGGATCTGGCCGCTTACCGCGCGGTGGAAGACCCGCTTGATCTGACGACGCTCATGAGTTTCAAGGATATAGACGGGAATGAACAAACGCTGGCCGATTGGTCTGGCCGCATGGTTTTGTTAAATCTGTGGGCGACCTGGTGCCCGCCATGTCGTGAAGAAATGCCGTGGCTTGAAGAACTTGAAGTTACCAAGGGTGGCGAGAACTTTCAGGTCGTGCCCGTGAGTATCGATGCTGGTGACAAGGGCAAGCCGCTAGATTTTTTAAAGTCTATCGACATCAAAGCTATGCCTTTTATGCATGACAATACTATGAATGCCTTTCATAACCTGCGTAAAAAAGGCGTAGCGCTTGGCATGCCAACAACCTTGCTGGTGGATACCAACGGCTGCGCACTAGGTGTTCTGAACGGCCCTGCGCATTGGGCCAGTGACGACGCCAAACGATTCATCGATGCAGCTCTTGGGCTGGGTAAGGTGTAGTTTAAACTTTTGTGACTTTCGCTGCAAAGCAACCAGGTTTTGCATAATGCAGGTGAATATAAGCTACTTCATTATTTGAAAAAGCATTATTGATTTCATCTTCTAGATGTTTGCCTTCTACTACATTTGCATCAATCATCATGTGTTCTGCATTAAATAAGCGAACGGATATTAATCGTATGGCTATTACTTCGGGTATGGAATTGGGTTTTAATTCTGCCTGCTCTGCATTTTCTCGAACGAAGATAGCATGGCTGGCTTTGAAAGGAGATTCAGCTGGTTGATGGTCGTAGTTAAGCAACCGTTTCACCAACTTTGGCATCGGCCATACTAACGCGGCATGGTGTTTCAGGACTTGATTTTACGACTTCACGGCACGCGTTTTGGCTAGCTAGTTCTTCTTCTGATAAATTAAATAGAAAAGAAAACTCTTCTTTGGGTAGGGAATGAATTTGAAATGTCATGGGTTAGTCCTCTGATTGGGTTTTGTTTAAAATAGAGAATTCAATTTATTCAGCCACCCGTTTCTTGCGCAGTGACGAACAACTTTCCATGGGGTTCAAGCATGCTGATGATATGCTTTATAAAGAAGCTTAATTCACAAGTTTGTTATTTTCAGATTGATTAGAACTGTGACTATGTCACGGTAATTGAGCATTTTTACATTATTTTATAAGCCATATTAATTGTTAGAGACCGTAAATCGTGGATATTGTTTTTGGATATATTGCAGGATTGCTCACGCTTTTAAATCCGTGTGTCTTGCCG
>CALFBU010000057.1 GCA_937951455.1 uncultured Rhizobiaceae group bacterium | reverse complement strand
GATACCACGTGCACGCTCTTCCGGCGCACCATCAATCTGATCATAAGCCTTGAACTCACCAAAATACTTGGTGATCGCTGCTGTCAATGTGGTCTTGCCATGGTCAACGTGACCAATCGTGCCGATGTTACAATGCGGCTTATTACGTTCAAACTTTTCTTTTGCCATTATATTTATCCTATGACCAAATCAGTATGGGTTGTTAATAAGCGCCCTGATATACGTCTGGGCGCTTATTTTCAAGCAAAATTTAAAACAGAAATGTTTTATGTGCGGTAAGAATTTAGCCGTCTTTAACAGTCAAGTCAGCGGCGTCATTAACAGACTTTGGAGTTTCTGGACGCTGGAACTCTATTCCACAATTTTTTTGAATAGATACTTTTTCCAATGTATCCATCTCACCTTTTAGTCTTGCAACTTCGCTTTCATTTGCACCTTTGCCGTCAACAAAGAGTGCAGCAGGCCAGAAAAGAACAAGTGCGACACCAACTTTAACAGCATCACCTTGTGCTTTTTTCTGTTGAATACCCAAAGCTTGAGCAGCACGGTCTGAAACCCGACCTGCCTCAGCAGCGATCTGTTCGCAAGTGTAGCTTTCATACTGTATAGGTGAAACGTATGCAGCTTCGATTTTGTCCGGTGGCGTTGCACAACTTGCCAATAGACCAAATGCAAAAACGGAAATTATTAGTTTAGTTTTCATTTTATGAACCCCTTATGTACCCATACCCTGCTACATTCGGAATGACATTAAACCAATTGTAAGTCGAGTGCATAAAAGTCACATTATGATTTTTTAAGTAAATTGATCGAAATATACTATCTGAGCCAAGTTCTTAACTCTCTCAAAAAAGCATCGCGGGCCTTAATTACTACTGTACCACCGACAGAATTACTGTTTTCCACAAAGCTGGCGATTGCACCAACCGGAACACCATTAATAACAGTGCTGTTTTGCGCACCTGCATCAGCGGCCTGTAATTCACTATTGCCAACGATTTGACCAGTCTCCAAATCAGTTATTAAAACCCGGCCTCTTACAACACTTGCTTCGCCGTTTAGTCGGCGCCCACTTGCAGTAGCAATGCTTACTGTGCTCATTTGAACACTAACCTTCGCAGGCTTTTCACCTAGTAGTGAAAACTTTAACTCTCCGGGCAATTGATCACCAAGTGCAGCAATAAACTGATCCGCAAGAAAGTGCCGTTCGTCCTTAAGGAAAACACCCGTGCCTATATTGAAATCATTTCCTTTAATTACTTCAACTTGAGAAGCCATATATTGCCTTAATACATTTGAGGATAAATCGGTTTTTTGGGGTGCCGATTGGCAACTTGCCAAGAAAAAAACGACACCAAGCATAAAACCTGAAACTATAAAGCGCATAAAAAACCCCATCCAAAGACATAACAATGGAATATTGGAATTTTTATATTATGCAAAGCTTAATCAGAAAGAATCACAATAAATCTGCGGAACTCTCATACATACGCCACGCTCTTGATAGTTTCAGCTTTGCTGTTCGCACTTGAGACGGTGCTATTTGCTTGATGAATTTGCGCAGTTTGCTTTTACTCTCACCTTCAGTATTTAAAGGCGCTTGTTCGATTTGTATAATCTCGGCATTAAATTTATCTGCTAATTGCTTCGTAAACGTTTCAAACAAAGTACGATCGGGATCAGAATATCCAGGAGAATAAATCAATGTGGTTATCTCAGGAATATATTTAAAATCTTTGGCAAAGAACGCTTCAATCAACGCTTCACGGTGTGTAGCTTCATATTCAACAGAAGCAAACGCATCCCAATCGAGATCAAGAAGCTCATTTTTCTGCAGACCGTCCCAGTCTTTTAGAAGACACTGTTTAAACTTTAGAGATACAGCCTCACGACCAGAGCGTTTATGCTTATAGCGATGCAACCGCGCCATCGTATCCGTTTCGTAGGAAACCACAGGACCAACATCATAGGCCCGCCCTCCGCGTGGACCATGCACCCAGCGAATATCCGAAATCATGCCGTTCATAATGGCATGTGCCAGAAAATTGCCACGATCTACAAAAGTGGTTTCACGTTCTGAAGTGAAAAAAGCCAATCCAGCTTTTCGGTCAATCATGATGCCACGCATGTCGCAATGAAAATCAAGGTGCGTGAGCTTCGCACCTTTGATCTTATGCTCCTGCCAAATGGGATAAACCTGCTCGTGATTATCAGCCACATAAATCTTGGGCATTTCAAGCTCCAGTAAAACAAATCCTGAAAATAGAAAACCACACAAAAATTAAGATTGCATGGATTCTTATATGAACTTTTGAAAGAGTTTTGGGAAGCTGGAGCGGGTAGCGGGAATCGAACCCGCATATTTAGCTTGGAAGGCTACTGCTCTACCATTGAGCTATACCCGCATGTTGTTCCAAGACTTATAGCCTATCCTGTCAGCTCTGCCTATGGTGGAGGAGGCTGGATTCGAACCAGCGTACGCATAGCGAACGGATTTACAATCCGTCTCCTTTAACCACTCGGACACTCCTCCATAATTTGGCAGAGCCTGAGATAGGTTTCCATGTTGTTTTATCGAACAAATGGACAAGCTTTGAAGCGGTTACAAATCAAAGCCTGCGCCGCGTTATGCAATCAAGCCACGTGAGTGTCAACACAAGAACGCGCTTTCATGACAATAAATATGTCAATTTTTGAACCGCACCTATGGACGTACCCCTAAACAAAGGTTAGGCCATGAATATGAGCAAGAAAACACCCCCAAAAGTCATGAGCGATGAGCATAATTCTCGTCATGCTGAACTGCGACGTGCAAGACGCGATGCCATGAACGGTGGCGCCAATAAGGGCTACCCTCGCCGCCCCCATGTCGCTCGCGACAGCAACGACAAACTCTATATCTATGGTTTACACACGGTGCGACAGGCACTGGCTAACAAAAACCGTAAAAAACTGAGGCTTTATGCAACCAAAAACGCAGTCCAAAGACTAGAATTCGATCTTATTGATGCACCTGACATGGAAATCATTGAAACACTTCCCAAGCAACTTGACAAAATGGTTGGCTCGGACGCTGTTCACCAAGGCATGATTCTTGAAGTTGAACCGATTGCAAAAAAAGACTTGTCAGAGTTTAAAGACTGCAATCTACTTTTGATGCTCGATCAGGTCACAGATCCCCACAACGTCGGTGCGATTATGCGCTCAGCCGTAGCGCTTGGGGCCGGCGCGATAATTACAACCAGCCGCTACTCACCGGTTGAAAGCGGTGTTCTGGCAAAATCTGCTTCAGGCGCGTTGGATCTTATCGATCACATTGAAGTCAAAAACCTTGCCGATAGCCTCGAGACCTTACACAACAATGGATTTTACAGTGTCGGTCTCGATAGCGAAGAAGCAATTCCATTCGAAGAAATAAAGCCTCAAGCTAAAATAGTGCTTGTGCTGGGTGCAGAAGGTAAAGGATTGCGCGAAAGAACACGCGAGACATGTAAAATTCTGGCAAAGCTGGATATGCCAGGCGAGATTAAGTCGCTTAACGTCTCAAACGCAGCCGCATTGGCACTCTATATCAGCAGACAAAAGTTGAAATAAAAAAGGCCTCGATGTTCATACATCAAGGACTTTTGCTTATTGGGGTTTTGACAAAACAGTCCTAATCTAAGGTAATGACCTTTGGACCATTCAAGCCATCAAAGCCTGGCAAGTCATTACCAAAATTTGCACTTGGACGAATGATCCTTGGACCTGTACCATTTTCATAAATGCGAAAGCCGCAGTTGTGATTGGAAGGACATTCGGAAGCAAGAATACCTGCAGACCCGCCACCGACATCCTGATTGAGGAC
>CALFBU010000056.1 GCA_937951455.1 uncultured Rhizobiaceae group bacterium | reverse complement strand
AGCCTGATTGCAGTTGTTGCAGTGGATACATCTAAAGCGCATGCAGGATTAAATATTCAAATAGGCATTTCCAAGGGGGATATAATCCGCATTCTTCAAAAAAATGGCTATAGTCAAATACAGGTACATGACAAGGGCTTCAAAACCGGCAAGGCGTACGCTTGCAAGGATGGCGTAAAATATAATGTCAAGGTGGATTACAAGGGACGTATCAAGGGTGCCAGCGAGATTGGTAATTGCCGAAATACGGTAAATGAGCAACAAGTGCGCAGAAACCTTGAGGCAAATGGTTTTACGCGTATTGTTATTGATGAGCAAAACAGCAATTACATTGCAATTGGTTGCAAGGGTTCGCAACGTACCCGCCTCATCATTTCTCAACAAGGCCAACTCTTGCAACGCAGAAACATAGGCCAATGCCAAGACGTGCTAGCGCCATCGGATGTAAGACAAGTTTTGCGCGATCAAGGGTATGATCGTATTTCATTCACTGACCGCCAGCTTCCAAGGTATGTGGCTGAGGCCTGTCTGCAAAATCGAAAGTTGGAACTGGTCATCGATAGATTTGGTAAAATTGCACAGGAAAAAAGAATTGGTCGTTGTGACCCGCCTATTGATCCTAAAAACCTAGTCAACGTAATGCGCGACAAAGGCTACAATCGCGTCTCAGTCATTAATGGCGAGCCGCCTCGCTATCAAGTTGAAGCCTGCACTCAAAATGTCCGCTTTGAGGTAACCTTAAATCTTTTCGGCACAATTACGGAGCGCAATCGAATCGGCCAATGCAAGGCGGCTGTTGACAAAAAGCAGATCACTCAGCTCCTGCGCGATGAAGGGTTTACGCGCATTAATATCAATCAGCGACAAAATGGGAACTATAGAATCTTCGCATGTTATCAGGGCTATGAAAAACGCATCAAACTAAGCCAATATGGCGAATTACTTGAAGAGGTTGATGGCAATGCCTGTGAAGTCCGTTCCATTAAAGATGTAAGACAGGCTTTAAGCGAGAGCGGTTTCAAAAGCACATTGTTTTATGCAGAAGGATGCAGAAACGGCAACAAGGTAAGAATAACGCTCAACCAGTTTGGTGACCCCATAGGACGAGAGCGTATTGGCACTTGCTAGATTTGTAGCTCTTATGAAGCGCCGTGGTTGCGTGAATAACTGTTAGTCCCAGGTGAAGACCAATCCTTCAAAGTGCCATCTTTGGGTTTGTAAATCTCTACGCCAAGCGGATAACACTGCGCGGCATCGCTGGTATGTTCCGCACTGCAATCACCACCCGGGCAGGCACTTAATCCGCCAAGCAGATCAATCTCGGCAAACATCTCAAGATAGTCGCCCTTGCGCACAGGGCTTGCCTTCATGAAATATTGTTTTGTATCTGGCATGAAGCCTGTACACATGAAGACGTTTAGAACATCATGCACATGCGGTTCGGCTTCTTCCAGGCTGATGCCTTGGGATTTTGAAAGAGCGCGGGTCAGGTTTGAGTGGCAGCAATAGTGATATTCGTTGCCTGATAAAACGACCCCCGTATAAGGATCGCAGCGTGTACCGATGACATCGTGTACCGAGCCGCCAAATTCATCCCAGCCGTACCAGTCTAGCGTATCATCCGTAATCGTTGCCATAGGGCGCATGTGTGGCAGGTTGCTCCAGAGCCTGTCGCCCGTGCTGACATGCGTTCCGTGAAGGGCGCGGGTTTTTCCACTGAAAAATCGCTCATTGAAATCATGCGCATTCCATAAGTTTAGATCACCAACTTGGGGTCCTTCAGGGCAGGTCACACGAAAAAAATGCCCGGCTGGCACGTGGAAGGTCTCTGCATCACGCGGTGCAACAAGCACGCTATCGACAAGCGCCATCGAGGCCTTGGCTTGCGCATAAATGCTGGAATCAAAGGCTGGAAGCGTATCAATTGGATAACAAACCACAGGCTCGATTGCCTTGCGTTCTTGTGCGTCTTGCGGAGCAGGATATTGGGGTGTTGGCTTCATGGGAAAATCGCTTTCATGATCATTTTTTATATTTAGCCAAATCTGGCCTATCCCGCCATGATAATTTTCAGAAAACTGGCACTATCAGAGTCCATTTCTGGTCATTAGAGGTAAAGAAAAGAAACTTGGTCATAAGGTATAAAGTCATGAGCATTCAATCTCCTTATCTACTTTTCATCGGCGATGTGCCAGATGCGCTTGCTGCCAAAACGGCTCAAGGTGTTGTGGATTGGCGCCCTGAGCGTTGTGCAGGTCAAATGCGCATGGAAGGTTGTGGCGCAGACCTTGGTATTCCTGACATGACCATTGAAGAAGCCGTTAGCGCTGGCGCAAAGACCTTCGTTGTTGGCGCTGTAAATGCGGGTGGCGTGTTGAAAGACACGTGGATCCCGGAAGTGGTAAAAGCGATCGAAGCGGGCATGGATGTGGCAAGTGGCCTTCACGTACGTTTGCAAGAAGTGCCGGAAGTTGCAGCCGCCGCAGAAAAGCATGGTGCACAGCTTCATAACCTGCGCCATTCAGATCGTGTTTATGCTACAGGCAAGGGCAAACCGCGCAGCGGCAAACGTCTCTTGGCCGTGGGCACAGATTGTTCGGTCGGCAAAAAATATTCAGCGCTCTGCATTGAGCGTGACATGAAGGCAGCAGGTCATTCAGCAGAATTTTGCGCAACTGGCCAAACAGGCTTACTCATCGCTGATCGTGGCGTAGCACTTGATGCAGTGGTGGCAGATTTTATCTCAGGCGCAGCAGAATTCATCACACCAGCAACGGACGAGAACAACTGGCAGATTGTCGAAGGGCAGGGCTCGTTGTTCCACCCGTCATTTTCAGGCGTAACGCTGGGTCTCCTGCACGGCTCACAACCAGACGCATTCGTAGTTTGCCACGAGCCAACCAGAACAACCATGCGCGGCGTCCCAACACCGCTCCCAACAATCCAGCAAGTGATTGAAGCAACAACATTGATGGGTAAACTCACAAACCCGGATATTCGATGCGTGGGTATTTGTGTAAACACGCTCGCGCTTTCAGAAGACGAAGCAAAAGCCTACCTTGCAAAAACAGGCGAAGAGCATGGCTTGCCTTGTGTTGATCCACTAAGATTTGGTGCGGAGGAGATTGTTGCTGAGGTAGAGAAACAGTTTGGAAAGTAAGTACGTATTTGCAAGTATGAAATAGGGCCATGTGAATGGTCTTATTTTACAGCAAGCGTTGCAACAATATCATGTGATATTTCCTTGGCCAGCACTTTCGCATCTACATCTTTTCGCTCTGCTGTGATGCGCAATCCCATAAGGTCTGATTGATAACGCCTTGCGAGTTTTTTGACATTGAGGTCATTTCTAATATGGCCATCCATTTGTGCTTCCTTGAAAAATGCAGCAAACTTTTTTTCCATTGCCGTAAGGTGATAGTTGGCTTTTTCTGACAAAACATTATCTTGGCCCTGCAATTCCAAAAGTGTTTTGGAAAGCATGCACGCACGGACTGGGATATCTTTTCCAGAAACTATTTCACCCGGGAATCGCTTCAGGGCCTCAAAGGCTCCATACTTCTGTTTCATGCGTTCCAACCTTGCAAGCCCCTCTTTTGCGTATTGTTCGATCGCCAACTCAAAAAGTCTGTCTTTGGACCCGAAAGCTGCGTAGAAACTTCCTGGCCGCATGTTCAATGTGGATTCCAAATCCTTCATCGATGTGCCAGCCCAGCCCTTTTTCCAAAAAAGTTCTTTGGCGAGTACAATGAGATCGTCTTTGTTATAGGAGGGTTTGCGAGGCATTATTTATATTCACTTATTTTTGAACGATTACTCAATTATATACTTGAATGATCGTTCAATAAAGGGTAAATCACAAATTATTGAAACTTGTAAAACAGGAAAACCACCATGACAAAATTTCCCTCACATGATCTGGATAGTGCGCCTGAGGCGTCAAAACCTTTACTCGAGAAGTCACAAGCAGCATTCGGACGTTTGCCTGGCTTGCATAAAGTCATGGCTGAAAGTCCGCAAGCGCTTGAGGGTTACCAAATACTCCATAAGTTATTTACGGAAACAGCTTTTGATGCAGATGAGTTGACCGTTGTATGGCAATCAATCAACGTCGAGCATGAATGTTATTATTGTGTACCGGCACATACAGGAATCGCAAAAATGATGAAGGTTTCAGATGATATTTCTGATGCGCTTAGAAATGAAACGCCGTTGCCAAACACAAAGCTTGAGGCACTTCGAACGTTCACAATTCAAATGGTAAGAGAGCGTGGAAATGTTACTGAAGAACAAATGCAGACATTTTTTGATGCGGGATACACACACAAATCTGTGCTTGATATCATTTTGGGTCTGTCCCAGAAAGTAATGTCTAATTACATCAATCACGTTGCTCAAACGCCTGTCGATGAAGTGTTTCACCCACTATTGTGGGAACGTGGTTCAAACCCGATTAAGGTTTAAAAACAAAAGGCGGCATTCAAAAATATGATTGCCGCCTAAAGCTATTCTGTTACGATAAAATTATACCGTCAAAACCGTCTGTCCAGTCGTCTTACGACCTTCCAAATCCCTATGCGCGGTTGCTACTTTTGTAAGCGGATAGGTTTGGTTGACCTGTACCTCAATCTTGCCATCAGCGATCATCTTGAACAATTGTTTTGCGCGTTTTTGGAGTTCGTCGCCTGCAATGTAATGAAACAGCGTTGGGCGAGTCATGAAGAGTGAGCCATGCGCTGAGAGGTGCGCCATTTGAAAATCTGTGGCTGGACCAGAAGACTGACCGAAGGCGACAAACATCCCGAAGTTACGAAGCACTTCCAGAGAGCCTGGGTAAGTGTCCTTGCCAACGGAATCGTAAACTGCTGCCACGCCTTGCTTTTTGGTGAGGCGCATGGTCTTGGCGACGAAATCATCTTTCTTGTAATCAATCACGCTTGCATAACCAGCTTTTTTGGCAAGTTTGCATTTGGCGCTGCCGCCAGCCGTGCCAATCGCATTCACGCCTTTGTCCTTGAGCCATTGACCCAAGATCAGACCCACGCCACCTGCTGCTGCATGAACCAGTACCGTGTCATCTTTCTTCGGTTTGTAGCAATCATGGATCAGATAATGCGCGGTGAGGCCTTTAAGCATGGCAGCTGCTGCGGTTTCATCTGAGACACCATTTGGAATTTTCACCAAACGATCAGCGGCAATCAACCGGTGCGTACAATATGAGCCGCCTGGAATTGTATAGGCTACACGGTCGCCAACTTTAACACCTTTGACGCCAGCGCCCACGGCTTCCACAACGCCTGCACCTTCGCAACCCAAGATACATGGGTAACCACCCGGCGCAGGGTATAGACCAGAGCGCTGGTAGATATCAATGAAGTTCATGCCGATGGCTGAGTGCATGATAAGCGCTTCACCTTTTTTGGGTTTGCCTAATTCAATCTCGCGCTTTTTGAAAAC
>CALFBU010000055.1 GCA_937951455.1 uncultured Rhizobiaceae group bacterium | reverse complement strand
ATGGCATTCCGAAAGAGCACTTTCATCTATTCCTGAAAGAGTGCGAATGGCGGTTCAATTACAGACCCGTTGCAAACTTGCGCAAAGTATTGGAAAGATGGTGGTTCAAGTAAAAATGAAACCCTTATCTATGTCAGCCCCTAAATATATTCTTAAGTGTAGGGCGTAATTTGAAGTATTAGAAATAAAATTGATAGAAAATATAGTTCTTTAATTATCAAACATCCAGCATTTCACCTTCGGCAAACTCTGCGTTTTCCTGAATGAATTTGAATCGCGCTTCGGGTTTGTTTCCCATAAGCTGGTCAACAGTGGATGATGTAAGGTTTTCATCCATCTCAGGAATTTCTACACGCAGCATGGTGCGTTTCTTTGGATCCATGGTGGTTTCTTTAAGCTGTGCTGGCATCATTTCGCCAAGGCCTTTGAAACGGCCAATTTCGACTTTTTTGTTGCCGGTAAACTCCGTCTGCATTAGTTCTTCGCGGTGTGCATCATCGCGTGCGTAAAGCGTCTTGCCGCCTTGGGTAATTTTATAAAGCGGCGGAATAGCGAGATAAAGCTTACCTTCCCGGATTAAGTCAGGCATTTCCTGAAAGAAGAACGTAATCAGCAGGGATGCAATATGCGCCCCATCAACGTCCGCATCCGTCATAATGATGATACGATCATAACGCAGATCATCATCGCGATATTTCGAACGCGTACCCACACCCAATGCCTGAATAAGATCAGCCAATTGTTGGTTTGCAGCAAGCTTGTCACGGCCAGCATTGGCAACGTTTAAGATCTTACCGCGCAGGGGCAGGATAGCTTGATTAACACGGTTGCGCGCTTGTTTCGCTGAACCGCCCGCAGAATCACCCTCTACAATAAAAAGTTCCGTACCGCCTTTGGCATTGGCTGAACAATCTGCCAATTTACCCGGTAGGCGCAGCTTGCGCGTTGCAGACTTGCGGTTAATCTCTTTTTCCTTGCGGCGGCGCATGCGCTCTTCTGCGCGGTCAATCACCCATTCAAGCAGTTTGTTTGCTTGTTGGGGAGAGCCTGCAAGCCAATGGTCAAACGGATCGCGAATAGCATTTTCAACAATCTTTTGCGCTTCTACGGTCGCAAGTTTGTCTTTGGTCTGACCCACAAATTCTGGTTCCCTAATGAAGACAGAAAGCATGGCTGCAGCCGATGTCATCACGTCATCTGTTGTAATCATGGAGCCTTTTTTATTGCCCACAATCTCGGCATAAGATTTCAAACCGCGGGTGAGGGCGATGCGAAAACCAGCCTCATGCGTTCCGCCATCGCCGGTTGGAATGGTGTTGCAATATGAACTGACAAAGCCATCATCACCGTGCCAGGTTACAGCCCATTCGAGCGAGCCATGCCCGCTTGATTTGTCTGACTTTCCCGCAAACGGTTCAGTGGTCACCTTGTGTGCTTTGGTGAGAGAAGCTTCCAGATAGTCTTTCAAGCCTCCAGGGAAGTGGAAAACGGCTTTCTCGGTTACTTCCGTGCCTTCCTTGATCAAAGAAGGATCGCACGTCCACCGGATTTCAACGCCTCCGTAAAGATAGGCCTTGGAACGTGCCATCTTGAACAAGGTTGCAGGATTAAACTTGCAGCCTTTGCCAAAGATTTCTTCATCCGGTTTGAATGAGACTTTAGTGCCTCGACGGTTATGCACATCGCCACCGTCTTGCAAGCCACCTTTACAAATGCCTTTTTCAAATTCCTGAATGTAGAGTTTTTTATTGCGCGCAACTTCAACCACAAGATGCGTCGAGAGAGCGTTCACAACAGAAACGCCAACCCCGTGAAGACCGCCAGAAGTTTCATAAGCGCCTGAATCAAATTTTCCGCCTGCGTGAAGCGTTGTCATGATCACTTCAAGGGCGGATTTGTCTTTGAACTTTGGGTGCGGGTCTACCGGAATACCGCGACCATTGTCGATCACAGAGAGATAACCATCTACACCCAGTTCAACTTCGATCCAGTTTGCGTGTCCCGCAACCGCTTCATCCATCGAGTTATCGATGATCTCAGCAAAGAGGTGATGCATGGCTTTTTCGTCCGTGCCACCAATATACATGCCAGGGCGACGGCGAACGGGTTCCAAACCTTCAAGAACTTCGATATCGGCAGCAGAATAATCACCGCCAGCCTCAGCGGTTACAGTCTTGGACTTCGCAGCTTTCTTGGCTGCTGCAGTCGGTTTTGCAGTAGGCATAGGGTTGTCTGAAAATAGATCGATTTCATCACTCATGAATTGGCCACATCATTAAAAAGGAATCAGTAATTTAATTTAAACGGAATGGCTTGGAAAATCGACTGTCTCGTGGTGTATTGCCTAAGAAAACCTTATTTTGCAGGAGACAAGGCTTGTCCAAAACCACTGATATCCGATTTACGTCTGTTGTGCGTGATTTACCATCGATCGTTCCCTTTGTAGGGCCCGACGAACAAGAGCGCCAATCTGGTATTACGTTTCGCGCTCGCATGGGAGCAAATGAAAGTGGCTTTGGCCCATCCCCCAAAGCGATTGCTGCAATGAATGAAGCAGCCAATCTGTCTTGGCAATATTCCGATCCTGATAATCATAACTTAAGACAAGCCTT